>JBQTKE010000354.1:0-18714 GCA_052386435.1 Myxococcaceae bacterium | reverse complement strand
GCGCAGAGCAGCCGTGATCGCGGTGCAGGCTCCCACCGCGCTCTGCGCCGGGGCCACGAGTGAAAAGCGGCTGGCGTGCGGCGTCGACCCTGCCCGATAGTCATCGAAGTCGACCGTGCCGGTGAAGCGGTGGTCGTCGGACCAGATCTCTCCCAGGCTCACCTGTTCTGGGATCATTCCCGAGAGCTCGAGCACCGCGCTCGTGGCGACCAAGCTTCCGTCGATCCACAGGCGCCGCCGCCCAGAGGCGGTCCCCGCCCCCGTCACCGCCGTCTCCACCAGGTGCCACGGCCCCGTCCCGATTCCGGGAAAAACACCGTCGCTCGAGAAGACGGAGCTCGCACTGCTGAAGCCAGCGACTTCCAGATCCGTAAAGGGAGGGAAGAGATAGATGGAGTGTATGTGGCTCATCGAGTCCGAGGTCGCCGAAATGATGAGGTTGCCAAGCCCATTGTTCGACACCATGCGCACCCAGTAGCGCGCGTAGAGGTCTGGCCCCTCAACGAACTGCTCGACAGCGGTTCCAAAGCCCGTTCCCGCCGCGCTGTAGCCATCCACCAGACGCAGTCCATAGCTCCCGCGATGCGCGGCCGCCGGCGTGGCGAGCAGCGAGCTCATCGCGCTCTCGGTGCCTCGAAAATCCCAAGCGCCTTGGGGTGTCTCCGTCCCGAGCACCGTTCCGGTCTCGAAATCGTCTGCGAAGAAGAGGGCGGCGACCGCGTTGTACGGCGAAGGCGGCGCCGCGAGAGGAGCGGTACCGCTGAGAGCAAAGATGGCCGTGCCCGGCCGGGTGTCGCGGTAGTAGATGTCGACCGACCGGACACCCGGCTGCAGCGTGAAGGTTCCGCTGGCTACCTGCGTTGTGCAGGCTACGTCGCTGAAGAAACCGAAGGTCCCCGACGAGCTGGAGCCGATCGTGAACGACCTCGGCGCGCCTGCGGAGGTCTGATCTCCAGTGGCGTCCCGAAGCTCCACGGTCACCACTTTCGAAGCGCTGCTGCACGCGCCGACCGTGAAGCGCCGGGGCGACGTGGCAAACGCGAACTGTGTGGGCGGACCGGACTGGGTCGTGAACGAAGCGTTGTCGAAGAGGGCCGTCGTTTGCGTGGCCTCGGCTAGGTAAGTCCCCGCGGCGAGCTGCAGTGCAACCGGGGCCGCCAGCAGCGAAGGAGTCGCGTTGTGGAACGGCCCCCACGTCGTGCCGTCGGCGCTGGTCTCCCAGAAGAGCTGACCATTGACCGAGCGCAGCCGCAGCACTCGCATCGAAGCTGGAACGTACGCGGTCTGAAAGAGCGTCGAGTTGGCGCCCGCCAGCCGCTGCCCTGCTGCGATCATCCCGTTTCCAACGTTGAAGCCGACGAAATCTGGGCCCCGCCGAAGAAGGACTTGCACGGCCCAGGAAGCGATGCCCTGGTTTCCGGCGCTAACGAGCTCAACCGTCGCGGTCGCGTTCCGGAAATCGTATTCAATCGCCGAACCGACGATGCCGTATCGGTTTCCCCCCAATCCGGTCGCCGAAGTGATCTCCACCCGCTGGTTTGTCTCCAGCGCGGTAACCCCTGGGTCGGTGAAATCGGCCCAGAACGCGCCCAGCGAGTTGTCATCGAAGTTGTCGCTCGTCGAGAACGAGCCGACCACCAGCGCCATGCTCATCCAGAGTGCGGTCAATCGCGGGCCCGTCGAAATGAATCGTGAGCGAGCTTACTACAGGGCGCGATCGGCCGTCCGCACCGACGCTCCCGGCCTACATCTGGAACAACGTCCGACCACTCTTCCTCATCCAATTCCCTTGGCGATTTCATGTGGTAGCGCACGAAGATGCAGCAGCACCGCAGGTATTTCTTCTGCGTTGTCGCCGCGAGATTCTTCAGCTTCAGGTCCTGCGCCATCCTGTCGTACAGTTTGCCCATCTCGTTGCTCCTTGTGGTTGGTTTGCCGAGCGCCGGGGCCAACCGGCGTCTCGGTTCCACAAGGTCTACGGGATCGGCTCAGCTCTCCCCCTGAGGCAACTCCACCACGAACACGGATCCGCCAACGGTGGGCTCCAAGCGGATTGAGCCGCCAAGGCCATTGACGAGCGTACGCGCGATGTAGAGCCCCAGGCCGAGGCCACCGTAGTGCCTCCCTGAGTCCACGCGCTCGAAGGGTTCGAAGATTTTTGCGCGCAGCGCGCTCGGCACGCCCGACCCGTTGTCTTTGACCACCAGGGTGGCCCTTGCCCCAGAGGCGTGGACCTTCATTTCGATCGGATTGCCCAGACCGAACTTGATCGCATTGGAGAGCAAGTTGGAGACGACCTCCTCCAGTCGAGTGCGATCCCACTTGCCGACGACCTCCTCGCTCTGAATCGTGAGCCGTGAGCCCGAGCGCTTGAGGTCGTCTTCGAGCCGATTGGCCACCTCGCGTGCGACGGTGGCGAGATCCACCTGGTTGAGATCGAACGTGAGCCTGCTGGCCTGAATCTGCGCGAACGCGTCGATCTGCTCCACGAATCGCATCAACCTGCGCTCGTCCCGCTCGACAATTTCCAGGAACTTCGCCGGGTCTTTGAGACCGGTGCGGCGCAGGCCTTCCAGGGCGAGGTGCATCGACGCCAGCGGGCCGCGCAGCTCGTGGGTAGCCACGCTCAGGAACGACTCGTGCGAGCGAGCCACCTGCTGCGCGGTGTCATAGAAACGCCCCATCTCGATGGCGAGCGATGCGCGGGAAGCGAGCTCATCTGCGACGTCGCGCTCGAAGGGGCCATACCGACCCTCGCCACGGGCGAAGAAGCTCAACGCCCCCACCACGGAGCCGCGCGCCTTGATTGGCACACTCATACAGGAGGTGCCGGCGGTCGACTGGATGACCGCGTGGCCGGCGAGAAGGGGCTTCGAGAGGGACGGGGCCGAGAGCTCCACCGACTCTCCCGTCACGATGCGCGAGCGCTGCGCGTTCTCGTCGCCGAAGAGGTCCACGATGCAGCTGTCGCCGAGGAACGGCACCGCGGCGCTCGAGACAGCCTCCAGCGCCTTGCCGGTCTCGAGCGAGGAGAGCAACCGGCTGGCGTTGGCCATGAACATCGCGCGCTGGAGCGCGCGCTCACGTTCGGTGACGTCGCGGAAGCTGCAGACCCAGCCTGTCCCGGCCTTACCCCCCACGCGCCGCGGCCTGATGTCCCGCTCGATGTGCTTGCCGTCCTTGAGCGCAACAACGTCTTGCAGCTCGACCTCCGGCTGGTGCGACAAGAGCTTATAGGGGGCCAGGAAGGCACCCCCGTCCATCGCGCGCTCGGCCATGAAGCTCAAGAGTGACTCGTCACGACCGCTGACGAGCTCCGGGGGAATCTTCCATAACTTCTTGAGCCGCTCGTTGAGAGCGTCGATGCGGTGATCCGGGCCCACAGCGAGAATGCCGTCAGCGGTCGCATCAAATGTGGCTTCGAGAACCGAGACCGTTCGCTCGAGCACCCCGTTGGCTTCGTACAGGTCGTGTATGTCCCACATCACGCCCACTGCTCGGTTCGGCGCCGCGCCGGCAGCAGGCAGCGCCACCGCGCCGAGCTCGAACATCCGAAAGGAGCCGTCCTGAACCTTGGCCCGCATTCGCGCGAAGATGGGCCGACCGCTCGCGCGAAGCTCCGTGCTGTACCTTTGGACCCGTGCCGCGTCATCCGGATGAACGACGAGCCCGATGATCGCTTCCCGCTCCTCGCGGTCAGGGAGGACCCCGCCCAAAAGGCGATTCATCTCGGGAGAGACGGTCACGAGGTCACTGCTCATGTCCCATTCCCACAGACCGGCCTTCTGCGTTCGCCGGAAGATCTCCAGATAGGCTTCGTCATGCTGGAGCTTCTCGTCGAGGCGCACGGAGTCCGTGACGTTGACGGCAGTCGCGACGCAACCGGTGACATCGCCCCCCGGCTCGCGCAGCGGAGAGATCTTGAGCTCGAACCAGCTGTCGCGGACCTGCAGTCGAAACGACACCTGCTGCCCTGACCGCGCTGAAAGGTGGTGGGCGACGAGAGGCGCCGTTGGATCCTTGTCGCCGGAGAGATCGATCACCGACCTCCCCACTGGCCCCTCCTCGCGGACCCGAAAAATCCGAGAGACCTCGCCCGACGCCCACGTCACACGCAAGTCGGCGTCGGTGGTCCAGCACGCCCCGCCGGAGTACGCGAGAAAGCGATTGAACAGGGCCGCTGTGTTCTCTTCGCTGAGACCTTCGGGCGGGTTTTCTCGCGCCTCCGCGGACATTCAATATCTCCTCTTCGCTGGCTTGGAATCGAATCTTACGCTGAGTGTAGGGCATCTCAATGACCTCTCGAAACTGAGCATGACTCGAAGGGCGGGAGTGCGCTATCTGGCCGCCTCATGCGAATGCTCTCTGACTCCCTCGACGCCGCCCTGGTCACCTCAGAAGTGGAGGTGGAGGCTCGGGACGTTCTGCGAGAACGTGCCCACCGCCAGACGGGTAAAGTGCCTGCCGACACGGTCGTCACGCATGTGATGAAGATTACGGCCGGCGGCGACTTTCCCTTGCGGACCAGCGCCCTGGATTCTGTCTTGCGCCGGATCAAATCCGCTCGCGAAGAGAGCCGAGGTTGGCGACAAGGAGGGCCGACACAGCGCGGTGCTCTGGGGTTGCGTCAGGTCAACGCGGGCAGCGGCAAGGTGTATCGCGTTCAGGTTCGCAGCTTCGCGGCGCTGGAGGGGTCTTGCGAGTGCGCTGACTTCGGCCGCAACTCGCTCGGGCTCTGCAAACACCTCTGGTGGGTCCTCGAACAGGGCTTCGATTCGCGCGGTCGCTGTGTTGAGGACGCCGTGCCTCAGCCGCCGCTCGCGTGGGATCCGGTTCGACCTCTCTTGGGCACCGCACCTTGGTGGGAGCGCATCTGTTGGACCTCGCCCGAGATGGACGTGAGCCTTGAACCCTGGTTCACGCGAACCACGGGTGCCTGGCGAATCCCTTCGAAGCACCTGGAAACCAGCGACCGGCGCAATGCGCTGGTCAGCGCACTGCTCGAATGGGCTCAGGCGGCGCGAAGCGTGACGCCGCGAGCGGATGTCGCGCTCGTTCGCCTGCTCCAACGCGAGCAGGTCCTCCTGGAAGCGCAGTGTTCGTCGCTCGTCACCGACGCGAAGATCGACAAGAGCCTAGGCGAGCTCAAGCGCAAGCTCTTCCATTATCAAGAGGAAGGTGTTCGACGCTTCCTCGACCGAGGCCGGCTGCTGCTCGGGGACGACATGGGCTTGGGAAAGACCGCGCAAGCCATCGCGTCCAGTCACGTCCTCTTTCGCACGCAGCAGGTTCGACGGGGCCTGGTCATCGTGCCTGCGGCCCTCAAGCCGCAGTGGGCCAGAGAGTGGTCCCTCTTCACGTCAGTGCCAGCGACCGTCGTGGATGGCACTCCCGAGGATCGGCGCCGCCAGTACCGAGCGCTCAAGTCCGGTTTTCTCTTTATCAATTATGAACAGGTGCTGAAGGATCTCCCGGAGCTTTTGCGCCTTGCTCCGGAGATGGTGATCCTTGACGAGGCCCAGCGCATCAAGAATTGGGCGGCGAAGACTTCCGTCTACGTAAAGCAGCTCCAGCCGGCATGGCGACTGGTCCTCTCCGGCACCCCTCTCGAGAACCGACTCACGGAGCTGGCCTCCTTGATGGACTGGGTGGACGATCTCGCGCTGGAGCCGAAGTGGCGGCTCGACGCGTGGCACGCGGTGAGGAGTGACGGCACCCGTGAGCTCATCGGCGCGCGACACCTGAGCACCTTGCGCGCCCGACTCGAACATTCGTCGTTGCGCCGCGTGCGCCAGGAAGTGTTGAAGCAGCTTCCTCCGAGAACGGACACGCGCGTGCCTGTTGCTCTGACGCCGGAGCAGGACGCTGCCCACGCGGATTTGGACCGGCCCATCGCCAGGCTGATCGCGACCTCTTCGCGACGACCGCTGACCCAGCCTGAATTCCTACAGTTGATGTCTCTGCTGACGCGGCAGCGAATCATCTGCAACGGTTTGGCGCAGAGGGACTTCGAGGAGCTCTGGCCCCAGCTTGAAGCGAGAAAGCCGACCGATGCGGCGCTGAGCGGGCTCTTCACGCCGAAGCTCGCGGAGCTCCGTGATCTCCTCACGAACCTCGTCGTCACGCAGGGACGAAAGGTGGTCGTCTTCAGTCAGTGGAAGCGCATGCTCCGGCTCGCCGAATGGGCGACGCGAGATGTCCTGGCCGACGCTGGCGCGCGAGCGGCGTACTTCACCGGGGACGAGAGCCAGAAGCGACGCACCCAGAACGTCGTCGACTTCCATGATGATCCGAAGACGTGTGTGCTCTTTGCCACCGACGCGGGCGGCGTGGGCCTCAATCTCCAGCGCGCCGCGAGCGCCTGCGTGCATTTGGACCTGCCTTGGAACCCCGCGGTGCTCGAACAGAGATCAGGGCGCATCTACCGCTTGGGTCAGGCGAACCCAGTGGAGATCTACGCGCTGGTGTCGAGCGGAGGACTGGAGAGCCGGATCGCAACGCTCGTCGGCGATAAGAAGGCGTTGTTCGATGGACTGTTTGATGGCACCAGCGATGGTGTCTCCTTTGAGAAGGGCGGATCCTTCCTCGCGACGGTACAGCGGATGGTGGAACCCGTCATACTGCCGGATCCCTCGGAGGCCGCAGAAGACAGCGAAGTCCCGGAGACGGGAGATGTCGAGGACACCGTGCCGACGGTGGCGGAGCTCAAGCCCTCCGTGGCCCCGGCTGTTCCTGTTCTGCCGAGCGAGGTGACCCAGCTGATGGCCAATGTGCGGATGGAACGCCTCGAAGATGGACGGATGAGAATCGACGCCCCGCCGGAAGCTGCTGCCTCGATGGCCGCCATGTTTGAAGGGCTGGCCGCGCTGTTTCGCCAAGCGGCGGGCAAGTAGCGGCCTTATGACACACGCCCATATCGAGATCGTTCCGTTTGATCCATTGTGGCCCGCACGCTTCGTGGCTGAGCGAACGGTCTTGGAATTGGGAGGGGCCAGCCGGTGACCAATGCTTCAGCCGGCCACTTCATCTCGTGAACTGAGAGAGGAGCACCCACGCTCTTCCCGAACTCCTGTGCCCTGGCGACCACTTCAGCATCAAGGGATAAGGAGCGTCCGCTCTCGGTCTGATCCGGACCGAAGAACGTTGCCGAGAACGCGACCCCCAAGGCTGGCGACAGCGAAGGCCAGACCAATTCCGGGCCACCGGAGACGAGAGCGACGTACTCCGCGCGAAGCAAGATACATCCAAGGGCACCCGATGGTCTGGTGCTCCCCACGGTCCCACTGCGGAAAGCGCGCCCACGAACGCCGTAATCACCCAGAACATCGGATCCCTGGATATTGCGAACGATGAGCGTGCCCTCCCTGCGAATCGCGTCGCTTGGCCACTACGTCGAGCTGCGACATCAGCCCATTGAGAGCACTCCCGTTTCCGACCACGAGGCGCACATCGCCGCGCAGGGCGTCCATTTCGGATTCGAATGCAATCCGTCCCTTGGCCAGCACGCCGATCCGATCGCAGAGCATCACGAGCGTGGCAAGGATGCCCAGCGCCGCACCGGTCCCGATAGCCCTCCATGTCAGCCTTACTGCGCATACGGCCATGGGCTTGTCTCAATATAACAAACTTGTTATTGTTGGATCGTGCGAGTTCGGTACCACGAGACTGCCGCTGGGGCGCGGCCTGTCGAAAAGTACGTTGAGGAGCTCCCGCTCAAGGAGCGGGTGGCGGTCGCGGCGGTGTTCGCTGATTTGGCAGTGAATGGAATCGAAGGCGCAGCAGTAACCATGCGGCATATCGACGGAAAGCTCTGGAGCTCAAGATCTCTCAGCATCGGATTTTCTATGTAGTGATCGCGGGGCCGGAGATGGTGCTGCTGCACGCCTACAAGAAGCAGGGACAAAGGGCTCCTCCACGGGAGATCGAGGTGGCCAAGAGTCGCATGAAAGAGGTTCAAAATGGCTAGGAAGGCAAAGACGGCCCATGTGGGCGGCGACGTCATGGAGTCGATCAAGCGATGGAAGGCCGAGCCGGAGTTTGCTCGGCGGTTCGATGCAGAATTTGACCGACTGCAACTCGCGCGACAACTCCGCGAGCTTCGAGAGGCCCGGAAGTTGACCCAGGAGGATCTGGCGAAGTTGACCGGTATCAAGCAATCAGGCATCGCAAGAATCGAGAGCGGCAGATTTCTTCCGCGGCTCGATCTCCTCCAGAAGATTGCCGCAGCCGTAGGTATGCGGGTGGACGTGCGCTTCAAACGAGCGGAGAGCGCCCACGGTTGATACCACGCCCGTGTTCCTTCCCTGTTCCATGAGCCGGTGGCTCTCGACGGTCTCGTACTCCACGGGGCGGGACAGCTACACGGTCGTGATTGCTCAGCCGCTCTGATGAACGAGCTGCTGCACGCGCTGGTGAGAGATTCCTAGAAGATCTCCAGCGTCTCGAACACTTAGGCCGAGCTTCTTGACCAACTGACGAATGGCCGCCTTCGTTGACTCCTGTGCCCGCGCCGTGTCGGCTTCCAAGCGCTTCCGAGCAACCTGAGCACGTGCAAGCGCCTTACGTGCGCTTGGCGGCAGCTTGACATCGTCGACAAGCGTAGCCTTCTCAGCCTTCTGATCGTCATCCAGGGCAAGTGCGAGAGCCTCCCGAATTCTCCGCCGGGCCTCCGCGATCGTGCGGCCTTGGGTGATGGCTGCCGGAGCCTCCTGTACCTGGGCGATCCACCACCCAGACTCGTCACGCTCATACCGAACGGTTAGCTCACGAGCATCACCCTTACCCGTGCCCTTCACGTCAACAGCAAGGACCCGGGCTTTGGCCTTCTCCGATTTCAATTCACGAAGCAGAGACCCCATCGGCCCGCAGCGTCGGTCCCGAAGTGATGAGGTTCGACGGCTGGCAGCGTCTCCACGCCGAGTACGCCCAGTTCGGCGTCGAAACCCCGCGCTGGTAGGACAACTGTCGCAACAGCGCTAACTTGACTCGCCGCGGCAGCAACTTTTTGTGCGTGTTTCCAGAAACATAGGGGCGGCACAGTGCCGACCTTTTTTCCAGGACTCGCCATGGCGTTCCCCATCTCCGGCTCCACGAACAGCAGCAGGGTTTCCACGTTCGGCGAGGAGCGCGCGCGCGAGGCGACCGCGCCGGTCCTTCCTCAGATCCATGGGCGAAGCAGCGAAGACGTCGTGCCCTCTGAGCTGGAGAAGCCGTTCCAGACGCGCAAGGCGTGGCTGGCGATTCGCGATGAAGCGAATGCGATCTCCGGCAAGACGTACTTCGACGGCGAGGCGACTTTTCAGACGGCGAAGTCGCGCGAGGCTGAGCTGGTCGGCCGGATGCAATCGCTCTCGCGACGCGAAGGTGGACAGGTGATGCTCCCGCTGATGCGCTTGCCCGACGAAGGCCGCGCGGATCCACTCCTTCCGTGGCGCACGAATTACCTGACGAACCGCGTGCTCGTCGCCACCCCGGAAGGCTTGGGCGTGATGGGCGACTGGCGGTTCCCCACCGCGGTCACCGGGAAGCAGAGCCGGTTCGAAGAGCTCTCGGATCCTCAGCAGCTCAGAGCGGCGAACCCTGAAGAGCTCAATGCGGTGATGAGCAAGATCATCGACAGTGGTGCGATCCCTGAAGAGGCGCTGGTCGACCTGAGCGCGGATGCGTCCAAGTCGCAGAAACAGGTGAACGCGAAGCTTCAGGATCTGTCGCGCTGGATGGGGCTCAACGAGCTGGAAAGCCGCACGATGAACGGCAACCTCACCCTGGCGGACGCGCAGTCCTTGGTCGACCAGCTTGTGACGCGCTCCCCCTTGAGCGACGCGAAGGAGCGGTTCCCGCTGAACGGAGCGGTGTCGGCTCAATCCGTCGATCCACAGCTGGACCGGGTGATCCAGGAGATTCGCGCCCTCAGCGCTGGGCGCCAGCCTCAAATTCCGCTCGAGTCTGGGGTCGGCTCTTATCTCACCCGCTCACTCGAAAAGCTGCGTTTGCAGAGCTGACCTAACCCCCTGTGTCGTCCCTCCTCTCACTGTGCGGAGAGAGCCCCTGACCGTCTAAAGTTAGAGCGTCAGTGTCACTCTCCCGGTCGGGAAATACAGACGTCGTTCAGAGGCGAAACATCCGCCGCTGGGCCGCGCTTTTGTGCTGGATCGGAAGCGGCGCGGCCTTCGCCCAATCGGTGGCGTCCGGCTCGTTCACCGGCAACAACACGACGGGGCGCTTCATCAGCGTCGGCTTCCAACCGGCGTTCGTGATCGTCAAAGGCAATCAAGCGCTGGGCGGGATGGTCCGCAGCGCTTCGATGCTGGGCGACCTATCCAAGTGCATCAACTGCGCGCAGCCCCTGGAGACGGAGGGTATCCAGTCCTTCAACTCCACGGGCTTCGTCGTGGGCTCCGGTGACCGCTCCAACGGGCAGAGCGTGGCCTTTCAGTGGGTCGCGTTTCGCGCCGTCGCGGGCGAGATGACCACGGGCAGCTACACGGGCAACAACGTCGACGGCCGAAGCATCACCGTGGGCTTCGCTCCGGACGCCGTGTTCGTGATTCCGGACGCAGCGCAGACCACCAGCTTTCGCTTCTCGTCCATGGCCGGAACCACCAGCTACACGCTCGGCACCGGGAGTGGTCCGGGACGGATCAACGCGTTCAACGCCACCGGCTTCGTGCTCGGAACGGATCCTGCCGTCAACGCGGGCGCGACGACCTACCACTGGGTCGCGTTCAAGAGTGGCATGGGACGAACGGGCGTCGGCACATACACCGGCAACGGCACCGACAACCGGGTGATCGCCGGCATGGGATTCAATCCCAACTTCGCGATGGTCCGCATCGCGGCGAACGCGCGCACCGTGATGCGCACCTCAGCGCTGGGAGGCGACTCCACGATTCCGATCTCGTCCGAGACGTTCTTCGCGAACGGAATTCAGGCGCTGCAGTCCGGCGGGTTTCAGGTGGGCACCACCACGGACGTGAACGCTTCGGGCTCCACGTACTACTACTTTGCAACTGGTACGACGCTGCCCGCCGCACCCACCGTGCAGTCCAACGCGGCGACGAGCATCTCCACCACCTCCGCGACGTTGAACGGACAAGCGGTGCCGAACAACCTCTCGTCGACCGGTTGGTTCCGCTACAGCACCACCAACCCCGGCAGCTGCAACGACGCCTTCGGGACGCGCATCCCCACCAGCGGAGGCACCGCGCTGGGCGCAGGCACGAACTGGGTTCCTTACTCACAGTCGCCGACTGGGCTCACGTCCGGCGTGACATATTACTTCTGCGCCATCGCCAGTAACTCCAACGGCACGTCGTTCGGTGCGCTCCAAACGTTCGTGCCTCCGGGCTCGCCCGTGGTGACCAGCAGCGCCGCGAGCGCGATCACCAGGACGACAGCAACGCTCAACGGCAGCGCGAACCCGAGGGGCGCGGCCACGACCGGCTGGTTCCGTTACAGCAGCACCATGCCCACGCTCTGCAACGACGCCTTCGGTACGCGCGTTCCAGCTTCGGGTGGAACGGCGCTCGGCTCTGGCACGAGCGCCGTTCCGTTCAACCAGCCCATCTCCGGACTCACAGGCGGCACCACGTACTACTTCTGCGCGCTCGCCAGCAATGCGCAGGGGAACGCGGTGGGCTCGGTTCTTTCTTTCGTGGCGCCCACCACACCCTCTGTCACCACCAGCGCGGCTACTGCAGTCAACTCGACCACTACAACGCTCAACGGCGCAGCCAGCCCGAACGGCGCGGCGACGACCGGTTACTTCCGCTACAGCGCCACAAACCCAGGAACCTGCAACGACACCTTCGGGACGCGTGCGCCCAGCGCAGGGGGCACATCGCTCGGCGCAGGCACGGGCTCGACAACTTTCAATCAACCGATCACCGGCCTCACCGGCGGCACGACGTACTTCTACTGAGCGATCGCCAACAACTCACAGGGCACGGGACTCGGCTCAGTGCTCAGCTTCCTCACACCGCAAGCTCCCGCCGTCACCACGATCGCGGCCGGCAGCGTGGGCGGCACGAGCGCGAACCTTCAAGGCACGGGGAATCCACGCGGTGCCACGGCGACGGGTTGGTTCCGCTATTCGACGGCAAACCCTGGAACCTGCAACGACACTTTCGGCACGCGCTCGCCAGGAGCAGGCGGCACCGCGCTGGGCGCTGGGACGTCGGCGGTCGCGTTCAACAACGTCGCGGCGGGGCTGACGCCGGGCGCGACCTATTTCTTCTGCGCGATCGCCAGCAACTCACAAGGCACCGCGTTCGGCTCGGTGCTCTCGTTCTCCACGCCGTTGGCGCCCGCGGTGAACACCCTTCCCGCTTCAGGAGTCGGCGGAGCTTCCGCGACGCTTGAAGGCAACGCGACACCGGGTGGTGCGGCGACGACCGGTTGGTTCCGCTACTCAGCGACCGCGCCGTCCGCGTGCAACGACGCGTTTGGAACGCGCATACCCGCCGCCGGTGGTTTCGCATTGGGCTCCGGTGGAGCGCCCGTGGGCTTCCAGCAACTGCTGAGCGGCCTGACGCCCGGCACGCTGTACACCTTCTGCGCGCTCGCCAGCAACTCTCAAGGAACCTCCTTCGGAGCGTTGCTAACGTTCTCCATTCCCGGTCCCAACGGCGGCGCGTGCTCGGGTCCTGGGCAGTGCGCCTCCGGCCAGTGCGTGGACGGTGTCTGTTGCAACACGGTGTGCAATGGCGGTTGTTTCGCGTGTGACCTCCCCGGAACGGTAGGTACGTGCACTCCACGACCGAACGGTGTGGATCCGGAAGCAGTCTGCGGCAGCGGGACCTGCGGTGGCGCGTGCAACGGCGCGGGCGCGTGCAGCTACCCCACGATCTCCTGCGGCGTTTGCCAGGTCTGCAACGGGGCCGGCACCTGCGTGGCAGCAGCCAACGGCGCTTCCTGCGCAGACGCGGCGTTCTGCAACGGAGAGGAAAAATGTAACTTGGGCGCGTGTGCCGCTGCGACGCCCGTGGTCTGCGCGGATCTGGGGCGCGAGCCCGCCACCTGCGATGAACCGACCGACTCCTGCGTACCGGATCCCCGCGTACCTCCACTCATCGCGAAGGACGCCAACCTGCGAACGGCCGTGGGAGCTCGCTACGTCTACAACGCCGCGGGCGCGGTGACCGTTCGAGGCTCGCAGACGCTCACCTTCGGAGTGTGCGGCGGCCCCTCCGGCTTCCGAGTTGATCCGCAGAGCGGAGCGGTGACGTTCACACCGCAGCAAGCGGCAGAGCTTCCGCTCTGTGTCTTCGCGCAGAATGCGAACGGACGCGACGAGTACACGTTCGTGCTGAGCATCGTCGTACCTCCGCCGGGGGCCACCGGTCCCACCGCGGTGATCGCGCTCTCACCTCCGGATGGATCGTCGATCTTGGATGTGCAGCGCGACGGCAGCGGCTCCTTCGGCACGACCGCCCCGGTCATGGCTTATCGCTGGCAATTCGCCGACAGCCGGCCTGTCGCCAGTGGCCCCACCGGTCCCTCTCGTTTCGTTCTGCCCGGCAGCTATCAGACGCAGTTGACGGTGGTGGACGAGCTGGGACTCTTCGGTTCGCAAATGGCGTCGGTGTCCGCGCGCGACTTGCAGGGCAATCGCCCCCCGCTCGCGCGGATCATCGCGACGCAACAACCGTCTGCCGGTGGCGTAACCGTGAGCCTCTCATGCGACTGTGGCCGCGGCGATGCCCCGCTCGCGGCGTTCCAATGGACGATCAGCGATGGGCGCACGCTCTCGGATCCAGCGGAGACGATCACGCTTCCACCGGGGCGTTACCACGTGCTGCTCGAGGTCGTCGACGAGAACGGGCTGAGTGGCTTCGACAAGATCGAGGTCGCGGTGGATCTCGAGGACCGCAAGCCACCCGAGTGCGCGCTCGCGTTGGATCCACCGGCGGCGATTGGTCCCACCAACGTCTCGCACTCCGCGCTCTTCGCGGATGTCGATGGCAACGTGGTGTCAACGCAGCTCACCGCGGGCAATGCGAGCACCAGCACGGCCAACCTCGTCACCGGCTACACCGTTCCGGGCCACTACCCCGTGCAGCTGCGGGTCACGGACGATGAAGGGCTCACCTGCACCGATGTCGCGTTTGTGCGCATTGCCGCCGCAGGTGGAGTCGAGGCACCGCGCATTCTCTCCAGGGCCGCCACGGAGGCGTCGTGCGGCTCGCCGTTCATCTACTCCAACAGCGCGCCCATCCCCTCGGTCGCCGGCGCCCGACCGCTGACTTGGAGTGTGGAGGACGCGCCCGAAGGCTTCGACGTGGATGAGGCCACTGGCCTGATTTTCTGGACCCCGGCGCGCGGCCAGATGGGACGTCACTCCGTCACACTGCGCGTCGTGAATGAAGCGGGGAGTGCGACCGAACAGCTGCAAATCGACGTGACGTGCGCGTCGGTGCCGTTTGGGATTGGCTGTGGCTGCAGCGAGGCGGGCGGAGAGCTCTTCGCGCTGACGGCGCTGGCGATGATGGTGGCCGCGGTGCGCCGACGACGCGTCAGTCCCGCAGCGAAAATGGAGTGAAGTCCGTCTTGGTATCGAAGTAATCCTCGCCTTCAGCTCGCTTCACCCAATTCACGATCAGGTACGTGAGCGGCGTGAACAACGCTTCGACCAGAACCTTGAGCAACCAATTGAAGACGACGACCTTCACGACCGTCGTCGCGCTCCAGACGCCCAAGAATGCCACTGGGTAGAAGATCGCGCTGTCCACCAGCTGACCCACCACCGTCGATCCAATGGTTCGTGCCCAGAGCGCCTTGCCCTGCATGATCACTTTCATCTTCGCGAGCACGAACGAGTTCACGAAGTCGCCCGCCCAGAACGCGATGAGTGATCCGAGCACGATGCGCCAGGTGTTGCCGAAGACGATCTCGAGCGCGGGCTGAATCGTTCTGTTGAAAGGCTCCGTCGGTTCAGGCGGCAAGTGGATCACCGCCACGCTCATCACCGCGGCGAAGACCATTCCAGCGAAGCCGGCCCAGATCGCTCGGCGGGCGTGCGCGAAGCCGTACACCTCCGTGAAGAGATCCCCAAAGATGTAAGCCACGGGGAAAAACAGATTCCCCACGCCGAAGGTCACGCTTCCCACCACGGGCATCGTGAAGCCAATCGTCTTGCCCGGACCAATCAGGTTCGAGCAGAGAAGGACAGCCACGAAGGCCCCGACGAGAAAATCGAAGTAGCGATAGTTGCGCGCAGGGTCCCGCTGAGGTTCGGACATGAGACGCGCGACCTTAGCGCTTAAGGCGCGACGCAGGCGGCCTTCGTGGTGCCTCGACCCGGCTGTGCTAAATCGCCCCGCGTCTTGAGTGCCGCCGCTGGGCGCTCTCCGCTCCAGGAAGAGCTCGTGCAACAAGCTCAGAACGAGGAATCAGCCCCAACCACCTGGAGGGTTCTCGCGGAGGCGTTACGAGATCTCTGGCGGTGGCTGCTGTTCCCCGGGGGAAGACGGGCGCTCCGGATCAGCGTCACGACAGGGCTGTTGCTTCTGCTCGTCGGATACTGCGTCTTTCGCGCGCAATACCTCTCCGCTTGCGACTTGGTGCACGGCTTTCTCGAGCCAACACGCGGCGTGATCCTGCAGGGGCTTGATCCACTCACAGCCTACCCGTTCAATTCGTACACGCTCTTTTTCTACACTGTGATGACGCCGCTCGCGCTGCTGCCCAATGCCGCGGCGAGCCTCATCTGGACCTTGCTCAGCTTGGTCTTCGTCGTGGGCATTTCGGCGCTGCTCGCGAGAATCTTGAAGCGGTGCGACGAGAACGCGCCGCGGGTGCCCGCGTGGCTGCCTCCGTTGCTCGCGCTGCCGTTCCTCCTGGACAACCTCTTCCTCGGCCAGTCGAACCTCTTCTCGCTCTTCTTCACCTGCGCCGCGCTCTGGTCCCTGCTCAGCGAGCGACCCTGGCGCGCCGGCTTTCTGCTCTCCGTGGCGATCGCGTTCAAGATCACGCCCGGGCTCTTTCTTTTCTTTTTTCTGTTGAAGCGGCAGTGGCGTGCGCTCGCTGGCGCGCTGATCGGCGTCGTCTTCTGTCTGTTGGTCGCGCCGTCCGTCGTCGTCGGCCCAGCGCGCAGCGCTCGAGAGCTTCGCAGCTGGGGCATTGCGGTGCTTCGTCCCTTCGTCGAAGGCCAGAAGGTGCGCACCACCAACATCAGCTGGTACCACACGAACCAGTCGTTGGACGCATTCCTGAACCGTTTCCTTACCCCGTACGGAGCAGAGAAATACTGCGGGCTGCACGCGCAGCTGGATCTCGGTCGTCTCTCCGAAGACGAGGCTCGGAAAATCGGAATCGCGCTGAAGCTGATCCTTCTCGCCCTGCTGACGTGGGTGGTGCTGAGCACTCGCGCCTTCCCTCTTCAGATCGGACTGTTCTTCTTGGCCACGCTGTTCCTCTCGCCAGCCAGCTGGTTCAACCACTACGCCCTCGCGCTGATCGCCTATGGAGCCGCGGCGCAAATTCTGATCCGCCAAAAGGGGACGCAGTTCCTGAAAGTCGCGCTCGGTGCGGCGGTGCTCGCGAGTGCCGTCGCGGTCACGCCGCAGGCCCGCAGTTACTCACCCATCCTCCTGACACAACTGGCGTTTTTCGCTGCGCTGATGTTCGCGATCAAAAGAAGTTCAAAAGAAGGGCAACCTCTTTTAGCGCCTGAGGACAATTCGATATGGCCGTTCCACCGCCTTGGCCCCTCCGGGCGGGGGCGAGCTCTCAGGCAATGACAAGTGCGCTGCGGGTCGCGGCCGATCACCCTTCCGTCCAAGCTCCGAGCGTCGGAACGGCGAAGACGTACCAAACTCTGCGAGAAGCGGTCACCTCGCGAGCGATAGGCGGTCCAAAGCTGGACGGAAACGCCGCTGCTGGGTTCTCGCCGGCGGACTTCGCCGGGTTCACGCCTCTGGGCTGGGTTGAGCGCGCGCTGTTGGAGGATCCCCGCAAACTTCACCGCCTGGCCCGCGAAGCCGCTGATGTCAGTTTGGCGGGAGGAGATCTGAAAACCCATGCCTTGGATCGCTACGCGAAGGAGTGGGACGAGTTCTCCGCGCGCGCGGCCAAGTCGATTTTGTCGACAGCCGACGAGGATTTCCGCGTCGGCCTTTCAACCGAAGTCGAACGCCTGAGCAAACTGGAAGACCCTTCCGAAGTCTTGAGCCGGCTGCAGGAGCTCAAAGGCGATGGGCCGTGGTCGCTGGAGTGGGCCGCTGCACGAGACAAAGCCCTCGCGCAAGAGTGGCTGCCGAAAGAAGTGTTGAATCAGGTGGGAACGGACACCGGCGAATTCAGCGAGTCTGCCGCGAGACTGCTCCTCGAGGCTCTGCCGACCTTCCACGGCGACCGAGCGGAATTTCTCCCATACATCGCAGGCTGGTCGGACGCGATGCCCGCGACCGGGGCGACGTCGTGGCCACTCCTCCGCGCCGTCTTCGAACGTGTGCCTGAGAAGCTTCGCCCGCGGCTCATTGAAGAAGTGATGACCCGGACGCTCCAGAACGCGGAGGAGCTGGCGCGCGTGGCGAAACAAGATCTGCCGGGCGCTCAAGTCAAGATCAGCGAGCTGCTCAGCCAACACTTGCTCACCAAGGTCAAAGACGATCCCGAAGCCGCGCGCGTCATGGTGCGCGTTGAATCAATCGTCAGCCAGCTGCCGCCTCAAGCGCAGCTGCGAATGATCGCGCACGTCATTGGGGCCGGCCCAAGTGGCGAACCCGCAGAGCTCGTCCGGCGCGCATTCGTCTCAATGGGGCCGATCGGAATCAAGATCGGGCAGCAACTCTCCGAAGATCTGCTGACACCGGCTGCTTACCGAGCGGCATTCGATGAGCTGCGCGACAAGAACGCGAAGATGAGTCGCGTCGCCGCCTGGCACCTGTTGCCTCAGGACGCGCGCGATCGCATTCAAGCCATCGGCCCAACGCTGGGAACAGGTTCGGTGAAGCAGAATCTCCGAGTTGTGACGAAGGAGGGATCACGCCTGTTGAGCATCCTGCAACCCGGGGCCGAGGAGAGAACTCGGCCAACGCTCGCGGCGCTCAAGAGCAGTCCGGAAATGGGCCCGCTGATGGAGCGCCTCGCGCCCATGATCGAACGCGAGTTCGATCTGCTAAGCGAGGCGGAATCTTTTGCGATCTTCGGCCGGACGGCGCTCGGCAAGGCCAACGAAGTCAGCATTCCGAAGGTCGAGGCAGCGTATCCAAACGCGATCATTCGAGAGGCCGGCGAAGGCAGGACGCACGCGGATCTCGCGCGAGCGGGGCCCCTCACCAGGTCGCAACGTAGGCGCAAAGAGGGCGCGCACGAGCAGCTGGTCCGGACGGCGCTGGATCCTCGGAAGAGCCCAGACGAGGACGGCACCACTTACGTTCTGACGGATCCACACGGCGGAAACTCAGCGGATGACGGGAGCCGCGTCTCCTTCTTCGACTTGGGCCAGTACGAGTCCATGCCCCCCGCGGAGGTCGACACCTTCCTCCATCTGCTGCGGCACTTCGCGACGGAGAGCTTCTTCGAAACGAAGCTGCGCAACCCTCTTGCGAAGGCCGTGCAAAGTCGCGAGGGCCTCGTTAAAAAGGTCACCGCCCACGACATGAGCGGCCTGCTCGACAGACTCGCCCAGGTCAGCGTGTTGACGAGAGACGACGCCTCCCGTTCCGTGGTGGATCGTCTCGATGCCGCTTACGAGAAGGCCGCGAACTCTCC
>JBQTKE010000353.1:0-7290 GCA_052386435.1 Myxococcaceae bacterium | reverse complement strand
CTTCGACACCCACCCCGGAAGCTCGCCGGATTTATTCGCGACGGGACGAAAACCAATGAACGCGACCGCCGCGAGTCCGATCGCCAGCAGCACGCCGCGGACGATGCCTTGATCCCAGTCCCAAATGCTGAAGGCCCAAAGCCAGGCGACCAGACCGGTCAGGGCGAGGGCCTGGAAGACAACACGGCGCGCGGCACTGTTCATGCGCGCGCCTGTAGAGGAAGAACGGTTCGCCGATCAAGCTTGGAGGTCGCCGCCGTGCTCTTGGCGAGCGATTTCCGCGGCGTACTCAAACGCGTCCGCATTTCGTTCGGCGGCACGCCGCGCGTGCACCGGGACCCCTGTGCCCAACGCATCCACCTTCGCGCGTTCGCGCTTCGCCGCGTTCGCCAAAGTGCCAACCACGTCTCGGTCGCCTGATCTCAGCGCGTCGCTGACAATCCTGCCTGCTTTTTCGTAGGCGGCTTTCGCCTCCGGACTTTCCGCGAGGTTTTTGGCGTCTCGGAGGATCCTGGCGGTGCTCTTTGCCGCATTTTCCTTCGATGGGGTTGTGCCCGACGCAGGCGACGGAAGACCGCGAGCGAGCGCGTCCATCGCGGTAGCCTGATTGCGCGCGCTCATTTCCTTCTGGCGCAAGGCGTAGTCGTCTGCGCCGTTCACTCCTTGCTGGCGCTTGTCCGCGAGCTTATCGGCCGCATCCCGACGGCCGTTTGCCAGTTCGCGGGCGCGAAGTCTGGGATTGACCGGGGTGTTTCTCGCAGCGGCCCGTTTCAAGGCTCGATAGACGCGGGCACCGGCATCCCGAACGTCTGCCGCGGGCGTATTGCCTCTCAACTGTGACGGAAAATCGCGCATCGCGGCGGAGCGAGCCCCGGCCAAACTGTGCTGAACTTTCTTCGAGCCGATACCGATGCGGGCTGGATTGGACATGCTGCCCAGTTATCGCCGCGGGCCGATGCCGGGTCGCGTCAGGGTCGCGTCAACGTCCGTTACATCACGCCTCGTGGGGCAACCGCTCGGCGACAGGGGCTTTCCGGGCTTCCTCCACCACGGCTTCCGCCACGGCGCGGGCTGCCTTCTCGCCGATGTCGTCCTGCCGAGGGATGAGACCCGTGAGGGCGGTGACGATGCGCTCGAGCGTGGGGAAGAACCGGAACCACGTGAGCGGCCAATTCACCCAGCCGACGGTGATGCAGTAGTACTTGTTGAACGGCGGGGTGTGGTGAACGTTGTGGTGGCTGGGCGGGAGAATCAGGTGCATCCGCTGTAGCAGCGAGATCGCCGGAGGCGGATTTCTCAGGTGCGACCACTTGTGAAACTGATTCGTGAACATCACCCAGAGGATGAGCGCGCCCATCCACGTCGTCATGAACAGGCTGAAGAGGTGGTCCGGCCCCAGCGGCAGGAGCAGGGCAATGACCGCGACCCAAAGCGAGATGAGGCAATTGTTGCCGTTGGTCTCAATGAAGTCGTGACGGGTGATCGCTTCGGGATCGACGTGGTGCTCGCGGAAGGGACGGATGAGCGCCTGGCCAATGACCGGCATGTTTACCGAGCCCCACGTGTCCGCCATCCAGTGCACGAAGCCGCTGACGAAGTCCGCGCCCAGGTACCCCAAGAGCACCGCCGACAGCACCAACCACGGGCTCTCCGCGATGTGCTGGGAGACGCGGTACACGATGCCCGCCTCGAGGCCGAGGAAGACTGTGATGCTGGCGAGGTCGAGCAGGCGCAGCTTCCAGTCGTAGCCCTGGGCCAGTGCCTGCGCGTCATGTTGTTTGAGGTGTTTCTGAGAGTGCGACATTTGTTTCAGCCTAACTTGGATTGCCATGAAGACGTGAGGCAGGCAATCGTCCTCATGCAGCATCCACCAGCGATTCAACACGAACAAAAGCGTTGTAGTCCGGCTCGCCGGAGACCGGGTCGTACCTCCGGCCCACCAGCACATTGCACTCGGGCCAAAACGCTTGGATGTGACGCGGACGACACGGACCGATGCGACACTCGCCCACCATTTCGCCCAAGACGCTCGTCAGGCGCACGGCCTGACCGTCGCGCAGTCCCAGTTGCCGCGCGTCCTCCGCCGCGAAGAAGACCGCCTTTCGGCTGCGCGCGCCGGTGATGCTGTCCTTGTTTCCGAAGGTGATGGAGTTGAACTGCTTGCCGCGGCGCGAGGCGAGGAAGAAGTGTCCTTCGGGGATGTCCACGTGCGGCAGCGGCACCGGACGGAAGCGGGCCTTGCCGCCAGGCATGTTGGGGAACACCCCGCCACTGGCCAACCGTTCGCCGCCCCACTGCACCCATTCCCCCTCGGCGTTGAGGTTCTCGATTCCTTTGTAGAGAGGCATCACCCTCCCCATCTCCTGGCGCACGTCGATAGATTCGGGGAACGCGAAGAGGTCGGGGCGATCCGGAAAGAGCGCTCGGCCAATCAGCGCGGGAATCTCCCATTCGGGTTTCGCTTCGCCAATGCGACGACCGGGGATCTCTGGCGTGAAGCGAATGCGTCGCTCCGTTGAGGTCGACGTTCCGCCGCCGCGCTGCTCGTAGCGAGTCTGGGCCGGAAGGAGCAGCACTTCGCCGCCGGCGTCCTCGGGCTCGGCCAACTGCGAGGTGTTGATGACGATGTCCTGGTGCACTCGCAGCTGCACCCGACCCAGAGACTTCGCGGCCTGCACCGGGTCCGGCATCGTCTCCAGATAATTGCCGCCGATGGAGTAGAGGAATTTGAGGCCCGTCTCACCGGCGCGGTCGAGCAGGTGCGCGGCCTTGAGTCCTTTGCGCGCGGGCAGCTTCCAATTCCACTGCGCCTCCAACTTGGCCACGGACTCGGGCGTGATCTCCACCGCGCCGGGCAGCTTGTCCGCATCCGCGCCGCATTCGGCCGTTCCCTGCACGCCGGAGTGGCCGCGGATGGGCACCACGCCGGTCTTCTCTCGGCCGATGTTCCCTCGGCTCAGCGCCAGATTGACAACCGCTTTCACGTTCTCCACGCCAAAGCGGTGCTGGGTGAGCCCCATGCTGTAGACGATGACCGCGCGCTTCGCGTTGCCGTAGAGCTCCGCGAACTGCTCCATCTGCGCGCGCGGCAGCCCGCTGCGCTCTTCCAGCTCTTGCCACGTCGTGGCGCGAACCGCCGCGAGCATCTCGTCGAAATTTTCGGTGTGCGCGTCGATGAAAGCGCGGTCGAACTTGTTCGCCGCGTCCAGCCCCTTGAGCGTTCCGGTGATGAAGGCGATGTCTCCTCCTGCGGCGACAGGAAAAAAGGAGTCCATCAGCTGCGTTCCGAAGAGCGCGCTGGAGGCCACAGACGGCACCCAGTAGCGCTCCAGCGCGGGCTCGCGGAACGGATTGATGACCGCGATCTTCGTCCCTTCCTTCTTCGCGAAGTGCAGGTACTTGGTGGTGACGGGCTGGTTGTTCGCGAGGTCGGTGCCGAAGAGCACGATGAGGTCGGTGCCGATCCAGTCTTTGAGCGAGCAGGTGGGAGCGCCCCAGCCGATGGTCTCTTTCAGGCCCGCGGTGGAAGCGGCGTGACACAGACGCGCGCAGCTGTCGACGTGTGGGGTGCCGCCAACGCGGGCGAGTTTTTGGAACGTGTAATAGGTCTCGTTGGTGATCCCGCGGCTGGAGGCGAAGAAGCCCATCTCGTCCGGCTGCGCGGACTTCATCGTCGAAGCGATCTTCGCGATGGCTTGGTCCCAGGTGATCCGCCTGAACCCTTTGTCGCCCCGCTTGTAGAGCAGCGGGTAGGGGATGCGCCCTGCGTGGTGCAGCTGCTCGTTGGTGAGGCCACGCAGCGTCGCGATGCTCGACCAAGCGCTCTCAGACATCGCCTCCATGGTGTTGAGGCGCAGCAGCTTGAGCCGAGTAAGGCAGAGGTGCGTCCCGGAGATGACGTTGTCCTTCAACCCGTACGGCCCCAGCGAACAGCCGTCACAGACGCCATGGTTCAAGATGCGCCACGCGTAGGGAAGCTGCTTGCGGTTCTCCCAGAGCACGCGCCCCATCTCGCGGAAGTGGCGCGGCTTGTTCGGCCAGAGCACGCCAAAGGGGAACCAGAGGCGGATCCAATTCCAGAGGCGTCGCAGCAGGCTCATTCAAACTCCCAACGGAAATCCCAAGATTCGGGATCGGTGCGTATACACGTTCAGGCCATCTCCTCGCACGAATGTGGCGAGGGTGAGCCCTGCCTTGCTCGCCAGGTCGATCGCCAACGAACTGGCAGCGGAGACGCTCGCCACCACCGGTATGCCCGCGACGGTCGCTTTCTGCACGATTTCGAAGCTCGCCCGTCCGCTCACCGCCAGCACCGCGGGACGTTGCTCGTGCGGCGGTTTACTGACCGCCTGGGAAGGGAAGACGCGCGAAGAGATCACGCCGTCGCGGACCAGCGCGCCCACGACCTTATCGACCGCGTTGTGACGTCCCACGTCCTCGAAGCCCGCGAGCCTTTTCCCCTGGTGGGAGATCGCCACTGCGGCATGGACGCCGCCGGTCTGCGCGAAGTTCTCCTGCACGTCGGTGAGCATCCGCGTCGCCTGGTGAAGCAGGGCGTAGGGAACTTTAAGATCGAATTCGAGCGGCTGACAGAGCGCGAGCAGA
Organism: Myxococcaceae bacterium; assembly: GCA_052386435.1. GTDB lineage: Bacteria > Myxococcota > Myxococcia > Myxococcales > Myxococcaceae > JBQTKE01. Next base: position 2,685 of record JBQTKE010000353.1, on the reverse strand, counting down.
TCTTCCACACTCTTCCGTCCGCACACCCCGCACGCGGACGTGGTGAGCGTTCCGCGGCGCGCTTGGGTCACCCGCTCGAGAGGGAGCCGCACACCCGGCGCAGCGGTGGCGTCAATCACGTTGCCGAAACCTTCTTCGCCGACGCGGCCGCAGTGAACGACAGACGCGAGCTCCTCGTACTGCCTGAGAATGCCCTCCGAAAAGAGAAAGCCCAGCGTGAGCTCGACGTCGTTGCCGGGCGTCCTCATCGTGGTGGCCAAGGTTTCGGACGAGACTCGAATCTCCAGCGGCTCTTCCACCGCGACCGGGTCGACCCATGAGGCCGGCGCGCCCTCACGAATGCGCAGCGCTTCACGCACAGTCGTTCCCTTCACAGTGCTTCCCTTGGCTTGGCTCACGAGGACGGGATACTCCGGGCCTATGGGTCTGCGCGACACCACGCTGGCGATTTTGGCGGGAGGGCAGGGGAGCCGGCTGGATGGCGCGGCGAAGGGGCTCATCGAAGTGGACGGCCGAAGCTGCCTAGCGCGCCAATTGGAGCTGGCCGCGCTCTTCGCGGACGTCCTGCTGTTGACGAGCGACCCACGCTACGCGCGACTAGGGGTTCGTTGCGTTCCGGACGTGCTGCCCTGGGGCGGCCCTGTGGCGGGGCTCCACGCGGCGTTGCGACACGCCCCGTCGGTGCTGCTGACCGCCTGTGACATGCCGTTTCTCACCGCGCCAGTGCTCGAGCTGCTCTGTGAAAGTCCAGGCCCAGCGGTCGTCGTTGAGAACGAGCCGTTGCCCTCACTCTGGCGTGTGGGCGCGGGTGTCGTGGAGGTCGCGGGGAAACGTTCCTTGAAAGCGCTGCTCGAGACGCTTTCGCCGACACGGGTGCCTGAGGTGCGTTTGCGCGCAGTGGATCCAGAGTTGCGATCGCTCATCAGCTTGAACAGCCCAGAAGATCTCGCTCGGCACCAAGCGACCTACCCTGTTCGCTTGCCTTGAATGCCTGATCTTCGACTGGTACCGTCCGGGCGCCGGCTATGGCGAAAATCTTCGAAAAAGCCGTCACCGGCTTCAACCACAACATCAAGCACAAGGGGAAGGTTTACCACGTCCAAACCGAGGACTCGGGCGTGAGAAACCCTCACATCATCACGCACCTTTTCGTGGGCGGGAACATCCTCGCGTCGAAGAAGACCTCGTACGCGGACATTCTCAACGCGGAGAACTTGTCCGAGGTCGTGCGCGAGCTGATGGAAGAGCAGCACAAAGAGATGCTGCGCAATCTCATCAACGGCATTTACGACACCGCGGAGAACGGCGGCGCCGCCAAGCACTATCAGCCGGGACAGCTGGCGACCGCGGAAGAAGCGGCCAACACCAAGCTGCAGACCGGCACCAAACCACCCCCGCCCGCGCCGGCCACGCTGCCGCCTGAAGTCATCGCTGCTCGGCAGATGAAGGTCGCGCCCAAGATCAACGAAGTGGGCGTGGAGACGTTGTTCGGAGAGGATCTCATCTCCGAGAAGAGCCTGGACGAAGTGATCCTGAGCTACCTCGCCGGCGATTCGGACACCTGACGTTCGGCGGGGATCGCGCTCAGCGGGTGACCCTTCCTCTGTCGACCGCGTGAAGGTGACCCGAGAAGACAGAGCGAGTGGAGGCCGGTGCGGCGTCACGCCCACCGCAGGACCAGCAACGTCACCGCGAGCGTTGAGAGGGCGAGCAGCGCGCCAACGCCTAAAAAGTCACGCAGCCTCACGTCCGCCCCATGGCGTCGAAGCTGTTCCAGCCAGAGGAGTCCGGCCAGTGAGCCGGTGGGCAGCAGCCGCGGTCCCAGGTCCCCACCGATGAGCGCCGCGAACACCGGCAGCGTCTCGCCTGGGGCCGCCGCTTGGAGCGCCATCAGGTTCAGGTGTGCCATGGGGTGGTTGTTCAGGATCGCCGAGCCCACCGCGGACACAGCGCCGATGGTCGTCAATCCCGAGTGAGCGTAGAGCTGCGCGAGCCGATCCACGAGCCCCACATCGCGGAGCACGCGGGAGATGACGAGCGCGGCCAAGAGGAAGCCCAGGGTGTCCCAGCTCACGCCGTTGCCCGCGAGCTCAAGCGGATTTACTCGCAGGGACTGGCGCGCGATGATCAGCGAGATCAACGCGCCAGCGAACGCCACGGACCAAGCGGGCCCCCCCACGTACGCGACCAGGGGATACGCCGCGAGCACGGAGAGAAGAACAAGGGTCAGCGCGCGCTGCGTGGGGGTGGCGCGAGGGACAGCGAGATCGCTGGGAGGCATGGGCTGGCGCCATTCTTTGGCGTAGACCGCGCGCAGGACGGTGTACGAGACCACCCAGCCAGCTATCGCCACCGGTGCCATCCGCCGCGCATAGGCGAAGAAACCGATCCCGGAGATCTCGGCGACGATCATGTTCATGGGGTTGGAGATGGGCAGCGCCGCCACGCCCGCGGACATGAACACAACGAACGCGAAGGCGATCCAGAGCCGCGGCTGTCCTGGGAAGCGACGCTTCACCATCTTCAGCACCGAGGGAGTCAGCACGAGGATCGCCGCGTCGTTGTTGAGCAGCGACGAGACGGCGAGGCCAAGGACGAAAATCGAAAGAAACAACCCGCGCGTGGATCGAGCACCCGCTTCGATGCGCGTCGTCCATTGCTCCAGCAGGCCCGATCTGTCCGCGA
>JBQTKE010000352.1:0-6673 GCA_052386435.1 Myxococcaceae bacterium | reverse complement strand
TGTATTGTGGGGGGGGGGGTTGTCCTCCGGGGCCCACGGGGGGGGCCCGTTTTGGGGGGGGGCCGGCGCGGGGGGGGTTTTTGGGCGTTGGGTTTTCAAAAACCCGCCCCCCGGTCCGGTGGGGGGGGGAGCGGGCGGCCAATCTGCGTCACCCGCGCACCGCGGCGAGCCCGGGCGTCGGAGTGAAACGGGTCGGTGACGCACGCGACCGGCGATGCGGGAGCCGCGCATGACGTTCGCGCACCCGTGGATGCTCCTGGGTGGGCTGGCCGCGCTGATCCCGCTGCTCGTCCACCTCTTTGATCGCCGGCGTCCACGTCCGCAGCCGTTCGGCGCCATCTCTTTCGTCCTCAAGAGTCAGCGCCGCACCGCCTCGCGACTTCGTCTGAAGCGGCTGCTCCTCTACGTCCTGCGCACGTTGATCTTCCTCGCCCTGCCGTTTGCGTTGGCGCGGCCAGAGTGGAGGCGCGAGACCACCGCCATCGCCGCGCACGGACCTGCCGCCACCGCGATCGTTCTCGATACGTCGCTGTCGCTGCGTTGGACCGACGGCAATTCACTCTTCGACAAGGCCCGAGACGAAGCACGCGAGGCCCTGCGTGATCTGCTCCCTGAAGAGCCCGCCACGGTGATGCTCTGCGGTCCGGGAGCAGCTCCGCCCGCGGCACCCGGCTTCGAGCGAGGACGGCTGCGCACGCAGATCGACGACGCGAAGGTGACGTATGGAACAGCGGAGATGACCCGCTGCATGGAGCTCGCCGCGCAAGCGTTGGAGGAGACTTTACTGCCTGGAAAGCGCGTGGTGCTGATCTCCGACTTCACGACCAACGCGTTCCGCCTGGAGACGCCGCCGCCTACCGTCAAAGGACCGAACGGTCAACCGGTGCGACCCGAGGTGGTGCTGCGCGACGCAGCCCAAGGTCACGCCGCGCTGCCGAACCGAGCCATCGTCGATCTCCACCTGGAGCCAGCGCTGCAAGTGGGCCCGCGTGCTTTTCAGTTCGCGTTCACCGTTCGCAACTTCTCCAACGAAGCGGTGAAAGATCTGGAGGCCTCGCTCAAGGTCAACGGCCAGGTAGTCTCCAAGGGTTTCTTGGACATTCCCGCCGGCGGAAGCGTGCAGAAGACGCTGACGCATACGTTTCCCGCGGGAGGATTGGTGCAAGGCGAGCTCTCCCTCTCAGCGGATGCGCTCGCGGAAGATGATCGACGATCGTTCGTGCTCGCCGTTCCTCGAGAGCTCAGAGCGCTGGTCGTGAATGGTTCGCCGCACGCGACGCGCTATCGGGACGAAGCATTCTTCGTGGACGCCGCGCTCTCCGCGCCGGGCTCGCCAGTGCGTGAGGCCACGCGCGATCCCGAAGCCGCGTTTCGTGAAGACTTCGCCAGCTACGACTTACTTCTTCTGCTCAACGTCGCCGCGCCTCCCGCCGACGTGGCTGCCAAACTCGTCGAGTTCGTGAAGAAGGGCGGCGGTCTCTTCATCTCCGTGGGCGACAACGTGGAGGCGGACGCCTACAACCAACGCTTCGGCGAAGTCCTGCCGCGACCGCTGCGCCTGGTGAAGACCGCGGTGCCGCCGGAAGACGCGGACGCGGAAGCCAAGGCCGCCAAGCTCACGCAGATCAGCAACGACCACCCGGTGCTCTCGCCCTTCTCCGGCCGCGCGCGCGAAGGACTGATGAGCTCGCGCTTCTTCCGCTACATGCTGCTCGAAGGCGAGCACGTGGGGCCCAACGACACCTCGCAGGTGCTGGCTACGTTCGATGATGGCGCGCCGGCCTTGGCGGTTTCGCGCAAAGGCGCCGGGCGGGTTCTGCTGTTCACCTCCACCGTGGACCGCGACTGGAGCGACTTTGCTATCCGCACCAGCTTCCTCCCCCTGATGCAGCGGTTCTCCGCGTACCTCACTGGATCGCTGGAAGAGCGTGACGAGTTGCGCGGAAAAGTCGGAGATCTGATCACGCTACGCCCGGACGTGAACGTGCGCGTGGGAGAGGTGAAAGCGCCCGACGGCGAGAGTGTGTCGGTGCGCGCGCAGCAGGATGGGACGTTCTTGGTCGGTCCGCTGACCCAGCCGGGCGTGCACCCCGTGCTCGACGCCTCTGGGACCGCCATCCCCTCGATGGCGATCGTCGCGGTGCTCGACCCCAGCGAGAGCGATCTCACCCGCGTTCAAGAAGACCAACTCTCTGCCTACTTCGGCGAAGAGACCGTGAAGAGCGCGGACGCCGCGAGCGCTCAACCCAAGCTCCCGCTCTGGACCTGGCTCATCTGCGTGGCCGCGATTGCCTTTTTCTTAGAAGGCTTGCTTCTCCGCTCGTAACGATCGTTCTCGCCTTTGCAGCGTTCTCGGCGCCGGCGCTGGAGGGAGGTCGATAGCGCCCGTTTCGTCGAAAACGTGGCAGAGTGTCGGGCCGATGACCCCAGCCCTTTACCGCGACTGTGCTCGGCTGTTCATGATCGGCTTTCCCGGCACCCGCCCGGACGCGGAGCTTCAATCGCTGATTGAGGACGGCGTCTACGGAGCCATTTTGTTCAAGCGGAACATTGGAGAGACCGTCGAAGAGACCGCCACGCTCTGCAGGGATCTCAAGGCGATGGCGAACCGGCCGTTTCTCCTCTCCGTGGATCAGGAAGGCGGACGCGTCGCGCGGCTTCGCGGCAAACCGTTCACCACCCTGCCCCCGATGCGGGACATCGGTCGGCGCGGCGATGCGGCGCTGGCGGAACGCGTGGGAAGGCTCCTCGCATACGAGCTGCGAGCGATGGGCCTCGACTACGACTTCGCACCGGTGCTGGATGTGGACACCAATCCGAAGAACCCGGTGATTGGAGATCGCGCGCTGCACTCTCAGGCCGAAGAAGTCGCGCGGCTAGGGGTCGCGCTGGCCAAGGGCTTAGAAGCGGGAGAGGTCGCGTCCTGCGGCAAGCATTTCCCGGGGCACGGGGATACCACGCAGGATTCGCACCTGACCCTTCCTCGTCTTCCCCACGATCTCGAGCGGCTCCGTCAGGTCGAGCTGGTTCCGTTCGCCGCGTACGCGCAACAGAAGCTGGCATCGCTGATGACCGCGCACGTGGTTTTCGAAGCGATCGAACCTTCTCTCCCCGCGACCATGAGCGCCAAGGTCTTGGACGGCGTGCTGCGAAAGGAGCTGGGGTTTGAAGGCGTGCTGGTCAGCGATGACTTGGAGATGAAGGCGATCGCGGACAACTACTCCGTGGAAGAGGCCGCGGTGCTGGGCGTGCTTGCAGGAGTGGATCTCTTCCTCGTCTGTCACCAAGCGGATGTGCAGCGCAAAGCGATTGAAGCGGTGGTCAAAGCGGTGGAGACCGGCCGAGTGCCCAAGTCGCGCATTCAAGAAGCGCACGCGCGGTTGGACGTGATGGCCCGGCGCTTCGCGCATCCGCCGCACCTGGGAATCTCCGCGCTCAGCTCGGAAGAGCATGATCTGCTCGCGCAGGGTCTACCGTCGGGCGCAGCGGGCGCCGATCCCACGGAAGGCGCGCTGAGCTGAAGCAATGCTGCCGACGTGCGTTCACGGCGATGCGCGGGACGGACGCGCGTATGAGGAAGCGCTGCATGGGGCACGCGCGGATCTGCTGCACGCGGATCCACCCTATTGCCTGCTGACGCGTCGGCGTCGCGGCGGAGATCTGCGGGATCTTCGTGCGCACAAAAAGATCGATCGCGATCCTGTCGTGCGCTTCGAGGCGGTGCGCGACTACCGCAAGTTCACCGAAGAGTGGTTGGGCGCCGCGGTCCAACACCTGAGCGTCAGCGCGGTGATGGTGCTCTGGACGAACTTCCTCGGCAAAGAACCCATCGTCGCCACGTCGCGTTCATTGGGCTTCTCACATCTGTGGGGAGAGTTCGTCTGGGCGAAGCGAACCAAGGACCGCGAAGGCAACGAGCAGCTCTTGCGCGTGTACGAAGTGGCTCTCGTTCTCGCGCGCACCCCCGCTCCTCCGGAAGCGCCGAACGAAAAACCGATCCCCTGGTCAGTCGTCGCGGGCTACGACGATGAGGGACACGCGGAAGACTTCGGCTCGCATCCCCACCACAAACCGTTCGGCGTGCTCGATCCGCTGATTCGCCAGTACTCCGCGCTAGGGCAGACCGTTCTCGATCCCTTTGCAGGCAGCGGCTCCATTCCGGCCGCTGCGCTGCGCCTGGGTCGAGTGCCTGCGTGCATTGAGTCCCAGGCCGACTGGGCGAAACGCGTCACTGAACGACTCCGAACGCCGGAGCGCTAGGTTCGGCCGCATCCCCCATCTGGGCGAAGAGCAACCGCATCGCTGAGGCAACTCCGCGGGGTGCGAAGGGTCAGCTCTGGGATGGTGTCGGCCCCCCGGAAGTGCCAGCTCTGAAGGTGAAGGGTTGCCACCCATGCAACAGTGAGACACCCCACGACCGGGCACTTTGCCGAGACGACGGTCGCGGTTAGGGTGCCCGCCCGTGTCCAACGCGCTCATCGCACTGCTGCTGGGAATCGGCCAAGGGATGTTGCATGGGCTGGGGCCAGATCATTGCGCCGCCATCGCCACGCTCGGCGTGAGCGGAGGCCGCCGTCCGCACTCCGCGTTGAACCTAGCCCTGCGTTTCGCAGCCAGTCATGCCGTGGTCCTGGGGGGACTCGCCGCCGTCTGTCTGCTGGCCGGCATGACCCTCTCGCACACCTTCGAACGCTACGCCGAGCTGCTGGGCGGCCTGGTCCTGCTCGCGGTCGCCTTCACCGTGCTCTTCTTCCCCAGCGCTCTTCAACACGGGCACCCGCATACGCCCGGCCACGGCCATGACCACCGCCACCTCCCCATCGCAGGGGCCGCTGGCGCTTTGATGGCACTCTCAGGCGTCCGCTCGCTGGCGTTAGCGGTTCCCGCGCTCATGGTTGGTGGACAGTTTTCCTCGTCGGCGTGGACCTTCGTGCCGGGTTTCGCGCTGGGTGTACTGCTCAGCATGGGCGCGGTCGGGTTGGTCTTCTCCGCGTGCCTGTCAAAGGCGCCCGTCCATTTCTCCCGCTGGCTCGAGCGTGGCGTCGCCGTCTCTTCCGGTGCGTTGGGCATCTACTGGGTCGCCGCCCAGCTGTAGTGATGCGTCACGCGAACGTTCACTCACCTCACGGCCAGGCGTTTGACACGCGTTTGATGAAGTCGATGCGGCGGCACTCGCCGCAACCATACGCGCGGCGGGTTTCACGAGAGCGGGAGGGAGCCCGCGCGATACTCGCGGGCCGCCCCGTCGAACTCGTACGCGCCATTCGCTGACCTTCGACCGACTACGACTAACTGACCATCTTCTTGAGCGAGCTCAACGCGGCGTGGGTCTTCTCCTGTGCCGGCAGCAGCTGGCTCTCGACGAGTGCTCGCGATTCAGGGTCGAGGTCTTTCACATCCCGCCGATAGTCAGCAAGTCCGTGGTCCTCGCCCTCTTCGAGTGCCGAGATCGCGGCCTTGTCACCCATCGCCGCGGCCGCACCCTCTACCAGCTTCGCGAAGCCACCCCACGGACCGCTTCCAGTCGCGGGTTCGCCACCCAGCTGTTTGATCCGCTCTTGCAGCAGTTGAACGTTCCGCTCGTGGGATTGAACGCAGTCGCGCAGTTGAGTCTGAGCGGAAGTGTCCTTTACCTTTTCAATCGCTTGCCGATAGGTCTCTACGGCGGAAACCTCCCCGCGCAGGAATGAGTTGAGATGTTTCACCGAGCTCGTATTCGTCTCCATGGGATCCTCTTTCTTGGGTCACAGCGGTTTCGACCAAAGTAAGTGCGACACGCCGAAGCGAGACCCTTCCCCGCGAAATTTCTCTGGAATCGACTGGCGAGCGAGCGAGCCTGCGAGCCTCGAATGAGGCAATGGTCAGCACGGTGACCAACAACGCGAAGCACTTCGGCGATCAGATCCCGGGGCGCGCATCGAAGGCTGGGTTCTGACCGAAAGCCTTAGGTCCGGTGGTACTCGATAATGTTCAGCGAGAGCAGCGAGGCGAGCAGGCCGTAGAGCACGTGCTCGGGGCGATTGGAGATCGCCAGCAACTCCGCGACGGTCTTGGTCCCGTCGATCTTCGCCAACAGCTCCGCCTCCCAGCGCTCCAGCTCGACCTCAGAGAGCTGATACGCGGGCTGCATCGACGGAATAAACCGATCCTCAGGGTAGACCAGGCGGCGCATTCGCTCTGGCTTGTAGAGCTTCTTGATGCCGCGAACGATCAAGTTCGCCGGATGCACGTCGAGCTTGATCGACTCTTTCGTCGCCTTCTCCTTGAAGCTCATCACGTAGGTGCCTTCTTCCCAGCCAAAGAGCGAATAGATGATCGCCTTCACCTGCTGGCCTACGTAGTAGAGCCGCTCCGTGTCCTTGAGCAGTGCGCGCTCCACCAGGACATCGCCAGTGCGCCGCCGCGTGTTCGTCGCGACCGCCGCCGCGTCCGCGAGCTGCTCGGGTTTGATCTTCCCTACTCGCACCAAGAACTGCCCGAAGCGATCCGACGCGAGGTTGGAGAGCGCGAACACCGGAGTGCCTCGCTCGAAATAGACAACCTTCTTCACCTTGCCGCGCTGGCACCCCAGCTCGCCGGTCTCGCGCGAGAGGTAGAAGGCGTTGATCAACGACGGCAGGTTGTCCTTGAGATCTCCGCGGCGGCTCCCCGGATCCGTCGCGCGGGTGGGCCC
>JBQTKE010000351.1:0-3356 GCA_052386435.1 Myxococcaceae bacterium | reverse complement strand
CCTTCCCTGCCCACAGCGAGCGGCGGACACTAAGGGAGGTTTCTCCGCGCCATCAACCGATCGCGCGCAGGGTGTCACCCAAAAGCGTTTCGCGCTGGGTGCGCGGGTCGGGCGCAAGTGCCACTCTGGCTCAAGCGTTTGCGGCGACGTCGCCGCTCAGACAACTCAAGGCGCGTAAGGATGAAACCGGTGTCGCAGCTTCGTCCTCTCCGCGACCAGACTCTTGTCCTCGAACAGCTTCACCAAGATCACCCCCGCGACAAACCCACCAATATGCGCGCCGAAGGCCACTCCCGCGTCTGACTGAAGACCGCTCAGCGCCGGCAATCCGCCAAGCAACTGCAGCCCGAACCACCAGAGCAGCACCAGCCAAGCAGGGAGCGGGATGATCTTGATAAAGATGACAATGATGAAGAGCATCCGGACGCGCACGCGCGGATACAGAATCAGATACGCGCCCATCACCCCGGAGATCGCGCCCGACGCGCCGACCATGGGCACGCGCGAAGACGGATCCATCACCACCTGGGTCGCCGCTGCCGCCAACCCACAGATCAAATAAAAAACAACGAACCGAAACTTCCCCATGCTGTCTTCAACATTGTTTCCAAACACCCAGAGGAAGAGGCAGTTGCCGAGCAGGTGAATCCAGCTCCCATGCATGAACATCGAAGTGATCGGCGTGAGCAGGTTGATCGCATTGCCATCGACCACGCACGCCATCGTGTTCGATGCCGGGACCCCAGCACCCAAGACGGCCAGCCCGGTGAGCTCGCCAGGAACAAGCCCATATCTGCAGACCGAGAAGGGCAGGGCCATCCCAAACCCCGCGCCTTGGACCAAGACCCAGACCGCGGCCAAACCCAGGAGCAGCGCGTACGTCAGCAGCGGGGTGCGGAGCGTGGGATTGTCGTCGCTGATCGGAATCATGAATGACGCTGTAGGTAAGTCAGCTCGCCGCGCCGCGCCACTCCAATCAAGCGCTTGAACCCGCGTGGTATGCGTAGAGTCCTGACGTCCTGACGCGCTCGGGATTGTCTTCGTGCGTTGCCTCAGCTACTCCTGAAGACCACGCGTGCGTCCCGGCATCAACAAGTACGCCCTGCTCCTAGCGTTGGGCGTTCTCACCGTCGCAGCCGACCAGGTTTCCAAATACCTGGCCGTGGCTCGGCTCACCACCGCGATGCAGGCGAAGAGCACCCTCTCCGAGCGCATCCACACCTTCTACGACCAGAAGAACCCGCCCGCGCGCCACTCGCACAGCGTCGTGCCCAGCTACTGGGACTTCCGCTACGTCGAGAACCCCGGAGCCGCGTGGGGAATGCTCGCGGATCTCCCGCCGCGCGTGCGCGAACCCTTCTTCCATGTGGTGAGCCTCCTCGCCATCGCCTTCATCGGCTGGCTCTTCCGAGGCGTTGACGCGGGTCAGCGCCTGCTCCAAGTCGCGCTCTCCCTTGTCATGGGCGGAGCCCTCGGCAACGTCATTGACCGCGTGTGCCGCGGCTACGTCATCGACTTCATCGACTGGCACTGGCGCTCCAACGCGCAGCTGCGCTGGCCCACTTTCAATGTCGCGGACGCGGCCATCTGCGTGGGCGTGACGCTGATGTTGTTGGAATCCCTGAGAGCGAGAAACCGAGCGCCCGAAGTGGCGGCAGTCTCCCTCAGGTAAGTGGTGTTCGCGGCGGCGATTCCGCTATAAAGCCGCCCGTGCCGCGCAAATACCTCATCCTCATTCTCCTCGCCATCTCTGTGATCGCCCTCGACCAGTGGACCAAGTACCGGGTCCTGCGCGATCTCACCTCCGCCTTCGACAAGGCGCCCACGTTGGGCGAACGCCTGGGCGTGATGTTCTCCTCCGCGGGCTCCGAAGGTTTCGACGGACTCCACTTCCGCCAGAAGCCGTACCACACCGTGTCCGAGAGCTTCTTCCGCCTGCGCTACGCGGAGAACCCGGGCGCCGCGTGGGGCCTCTTTCGCAATCTTCCGCCCAACATCCGCGGCCCGCTCTTCCACTTCGTGTCCATTGGCGCGGTCATCCTCATCGCCTTCTATTTCACCAAGCTCTCCGGCACGAACCGCGAAGAGCGTTGGGCCCTCTGGGGACTTCCCCTCGTCCTCGGCGGCGCCATCGGCAATTACATCGACCGAATCGCGCGCGCGTTCGTGATCGACTTCCTGGAAGCGCACTGGTTCGACAAGGCGACTTGGCCGTCATTCAACATCGCCGACTCCGCCATCTGCATTGGCGTGGGAATGCTGGTGGTGGACGCGCTCGTTCGCCGTGAGAAGAAAGACCTGTCTGCCTCCCCGAGCACGCCATGATCCCGGTTCTCTACAAGTTCGTCTTCGACACCTCGCTCTCGCAGGCGCTGCTCTACCTCCTCGCGTTGGGCGTGATCACGTACATGGCGTGGTCAGGCTGGAAAGGCGCCGCCGGTCCGTTCAACCCCAAGACGAATGAATTCGAGGCGGCCACCAAGGACGACCGAATCAAGCGCGCGCTCGCCTACGGCGCGGGCGGCGTCGGCATTGCCGTGGTGGGTCTCTACTACGCGCTGCCGTCGGGAGTGTTCATCGGCAAGAAGGGCGAAGGCCTACCCGTCCATACGTACGGCGTGCTGCTCGCGACCGGGTTCGTCACCGCGGTGACGCTGGCCTGTCATCTCGCGCTGCGCGAGTGGGGCGGGGAAGAAGGAGTGCGGAAGCGAGACCAGATCCTCGACCTCGCCTTCTACGTGATGATCTCCGGCATTCTCGGTTCACACATCCTCTTCGTGATCGTGAACTGGAAGGACTACGCGAACAACCTGACCGGCATCTTCAAGCCCGGTGGCCTCGTCTTCTACGGCGGCCTCTTGGGCGCGATGGGAGCGTCGCTCTGGTTCGCCAAGAAGAACGACATCGACTTCTTGCGACTCGCGGATCTCTGCTTGCCCGGCGTGTCGATTGGCCAGGCCTTCGGACGACTCGGCTGCTTCTCCGCGGGCTGCTGCTGGGGCGACGTCGCGCACGACGGCTACAAGCTGGGCGTTCACTTCCCCGGCGGACACGTCGTCAAGAACCTCTTCGGCCAGCTCTCCAACACCGCGAGCAACGCGTACCTCTCCATGTCGCAGGATCCGCGCTGGGTCGATCTCGCCACCGGCAGGGTCTATCCCAAGGATCAGCACATCGAAGGCACCGTGCGGATGTCCGAATGGGTGATGCAGCACGGCACCACGCTGCCCCTCCACCCCACGCAGCTCTACGAGTCTGCCGGGCAGATCGTGCTGTTGCTCGCCATGCTGGTCATGCGCCGCTACCGCCGCTTCCACGGGCAGATCTTCGGACTGTGGTTGATGGGGTACGCCCTC
>JBQTKE010000350.1:0-6745 GCA_052386435.1 Myxococcaceae bacterium | reverse complement strand
TCAGCCATACGTGTGGCACCTTGTTTTGTGCATAGACGTGAAGCTTATGGGAGCGATCAATCCGAACCGTGGAGGGGGAGAGCACCTCGCAAACCCAATCCGGCGTCAGCTTGAAGCCAACTCCTCTCGGAGGAACGGACATTCGGGACTGTCGCCAGCCGGCGAGGTCCGGCACGAGGACGTCCTCACGAAGGTGGAGCTCGGGCTCATCGAGTATCCACCAGCCCCCCGGGCCTTCTCTTCCTCGAGAGTATGGACCCATCAGCTCGTAGCCGAGGTTCGAGGCTGTAAACGCATGCGGGCTTCCCGGCCGGGGAGAGAGGAAGAGCTCGCCCGCGATCAGCTCGCCGACCAGGTGCTCAGGGAGCGCGGCGATTGCGTCGTAGCTCGCCGGTCGCTTGCGCTTTGGGCCCTTGCTCTTCATGCGCCGAAAGGTAGCAGAGGATCACGGCAGCGCTTAACAGCTGGAGCTGCGCAGCGGTGAAGATGGAGCTTCGCGCGTGATGAAGCTCAACATCCGCGCAGGCGAAGAGACCCGGTTTGAGGTTTGGCTAGACCTTTTTCTTCACCACCCACCACCCGCAGGCGGCCGGGCTATACCGCCAGACTGATGCAATGGGACGAATCAGAGCCATCAATCCCGCTGATCCTGGTGAATGGCTACACCGCCAGCGCTTAGACACCGACAGCTCTTAGACAGTGATAGACGCGTTGCTGACCTTCTGGCCGGCGAGAGCAGCGGTGACGTAGACCACCACGGCCGTCCCTCTCTTCCTTCCTGGGCGAAGGTCCTACAGCGACCCCGAGAACTCCTGTTATTGGCGCGCCATCGCGCTCGCACCTCAATTCCACAGCCTGGTCATTTTGCTGATCAATTCAGGAGTGTTCTTGGTCAAGCGGCGGTCGAGCAAACGCGCACTATTGTTAACATCTATCATCATTTGTCATCGCCCCAACAGAATAGACGTCTCGTTTTCAAGGACGTCCTATGAACTGTATCAGCGCGCTTCGAGTTGTCGCTCTCTGTTGCTTCTCAGCCCTCATTGCCTGTGGTGCGAGCGCCCCTCTCGCCGAGGGCGATATTGTCAATTCCGAAACAACGAGCTCGGGAATCTCCGACTCCATCGCCGACGGCGAGGGGGAGACTGTCGATCCCGAAACAGCGAGCTCTGGGACTTCTGGCCCGGTCGTTGTTGGGGAGGACGAGACTCCCAATTCCGAGGCAGACAACTCGGAAATTGAGCAGCCCTCGATGCTGCCCTTGGCGGCGAAGCCTGTTGGCCGCGCAACCCTCCCGTCGGACGTCTTGAAGCTGAGCAACTGGAAGCTCACGCTTCCCGTGGGAAAGGCTGAGCGCCCGACCGAAATCAAACAGCCCATGCTGAGGAACTTCCAAGATCCGACCTACTTCCGCCTCAGTGAGGACAAAACCGGCGTGGTGTTTCGGGCCCACACAGGTGGTACCACCACCCGTGGTTCCGGCTACCCGCGCTCCGAGCTGCGCGAGATGGCCAACAAGGGCGCCTCGACCGCCTCGTGGTCGACCTCCTCGGGGATGCATCGGATGTACATCAAGCAGGCGATCCTTAAGACGCCCGCGACGAAGCAGCACGTGGTTGCCGGACAGATCCACGATGCCAAGGACGACATCGTCGTGATTCGTCTCGAAAAGGCCAAGCTCTTCGTCGACGTCAACGGGCGAACCGGACCGACCCTCGACAAGGCCTACACGCTGGGGAAGGTCTTCGAAGTGGAGTTCGTCGCGTCGGATGGGAAGATCGACATCTTCTACAACCGCGGCGCCACGCCGGTGTACACCCTCCGCAAAGCTGCCGCTGGGTGCTACTTCAAGGCAGGGGTCTACACTCAGTCGAACGTCGCCACCGAGGGCAACAGGACTGCCTATGGCGAAGTCGCGATCTTCGACTTGAGGGTCTCACACCAATAGGCAAACGCCCCCGGAAGAGATCCCTTACGGACTTGGGCGCGCTCCGGGCGTCAGCTGAGGATCCCGCGGATTTTGGTCGACCGGACAAGCAGCTGCTCTTCACGCTTGACCTCCAGGCGTTTTTAACGCAATTGTGTTGGTCGTATGGCCAAAGTTAGGCTGAAGGCCGTCGACGAAGACGCGCTCCTCGACACTGCGGCGCGGCTGTTTCGGCAGCGAGGATTTGCGGCCAGCACGCTCCGGGAGATCGCGCAAGCTGCTGGCATGCTGCCTGGCAGCATTCACTATCGATATCCGGCCAAGGAGGACCTGCTCGTTGCCCTCATGGATCGGGCCGTCGTGCGGGCGATCGCCGCCGTTGAGAGTGCGGCAGCTCGGTCCACGGATCCGACCGAGCGAGTCCGGCTGGCACTCCGCGCCCACCTCGAGCTCCTGCTTTCGGGGGATGACGGGGTTTATGTCCTTCTGTACGAGTGGCGCGCTCTCGCGGGGCGGGCACGTGAGGAGATCGTGCACCTCAGAGATCGTTACGAGGCCTTCTGGGACGGGATGCTCTACGCGGCGGCAGGTGCGGGCCGTTTGCGGCCGGGAGTGGATCTCAAGCTTCTCCGCCTCTTCGGCTTCGGCGCCGTGAACTGGGTCGCGACCTGGTATTCGCCCGAAGGTGGCAGCACTCCCGAAAAAATCGCCGACGCCTTCTGGGCTTACCTGACGCTCGGACTGCTCGCCGAGGCCCCGCGGCGCGAGCGCGCGACCTTGCGGGAATCGCCGAAATGAACGCCGAACGGAGGATGTCGTGAGCCACGAGTTTGTCAAACCGTTGACCCCACCGCCTGTGCAGGAGCCGGAGAGCGACTGGATCCCCATCGAACCGCTCGCGTCGGTCGGGAACGTTCGTTCGTTCGTATCGGGTGATCCGAATGGCGATCGGCTGCGTGTTTCCTATTTCCGGCGGGGGCAGGACGCGGCGCTCGTGGGAAAGATCTGGTTCGGACCCGGGGCGGAAGGGCCACCTGGACACGCGCACGGCGGCAGCATGGCGGCGGTGCTCGACGAGGCGATGGGGGCCGCCGCCTGGATGGCGGGACACACCGTCGTCGCGGCCAAGCTGACCACCAACTTCCGGCGGATGCTCCCGCTCGGATCCGAGGTCCTCCTCGAGACCTGGGTCGAGCCCATCGATGGCAAGAAGGTGCGCACGCGAGGTCGTCTCTTCGGGCAAGACGGAGAGGCGTTCGCGGAAGGGGAGGGGCTGTTCATCGTGCTCGAAGCGGAGCGATTCGGTCCGTTGATCGAGCGCGCGTTCCAGGCGTTCGAGAAGGTGGTGAAGCGACCGGCCAAGGACGACGAGCAGGAGCGCCCCAAGTAGCCGGGCGCGGGTCTCCGCAGGGTGCGACTTGCGGCGCGGTAGCCTAGAGTCGGTACCGCTTCGCCACCCTCACGATCTGTTCGGAGACGAGCCTGAGGTTCGCCGCCGCCTCCTTGGTCATGTCGATGCCTCGGACCGCGTCGTTCATCATCACGGAGAGATCGTTGATGGCCTTGAAGATCTGAGCGAAGCTCGTGGTCTGCTGGTTCACGGCGGAGGCAATCTCCCGCACAGCCGAAGAGCTCTCGCGGACCATCGTCGACAGCTCGCTCAAGTTCTCCCCGGACGCCTTCACCTGGGTCAGCCCGGTTTCGATCTGCCGAGACCCTTCCTCGGTGATGGACACGGTGCTCCGGACGGCGCCGCCAATGTCTTCCAGGATGTCCCCCACCTTCGTGGCCGCCTGAACGGACTGGTCGGCCAGGCTGCGGATCTCCTGCGCCACCACTCCGAAGCCCTGTCCCTGCTCGCCCGAACGGACCGCTTCGATCGACGCGTTGAGCGCGAGCATGTTGGATTGATCCGCCAGCTCCTTCACCGTCTCCGTGATGCCGCCAATCTGCCGGGCGCGTTCATTGAGCTCCGAGATCCGCTGCGCGATCTCCTGGACCCTGCGACCAATCTCGTTGAGCCCGTTCACGCTCTGCTCGATGGCGTTCCCCCCTGAGCGCACGACGTCCTCCGCGTCTTCGATGACGTGCATCACCGTCTGGGCCCTCCCCGACGCCAAGAGCGACGTCTCCCGAATCTGGTGGGCCGTCACTTGAGTCTCCTGCAGCGAGGACGCCTGGCGGGCGATCGCCTCGCTCTGCTGGGTCGCCACCTCGGTGAGGTTGGAGACCGCCCGGGTCAAGATGCCGGCGGACTCGTGAAGCGTCGAGCTTCCCTCCCGCAAGGACACGAGCATCTTGGCGAAGGAGCCGGCCAGCTGCTCCACCTCGTCCAGGCGCCGCAGCTTCCCTTGGAGGTTGTTCGCCATGCTCCGTGTTCGCGCCGCTCCACCGAGCTTCCCTTCCGCCTTCGCGAGGTCTCCGTCGGCGATGTCCAGCGCGATGTCCGTCATCCGGCGGATGGGGCGCACCAAGAAGGTCCCAATGATGAAGATCAGCGCCAGGCCGACCCCCATCACCCCGAGCGCCACGGCGCCCACCACGAAAGAATAGTCCCTCTTTTCCCTGGCGAGCTCCGCCACGGAGAAGCCCACCGCGAGCGCGCCGGTGTCTCCTGACTGCGTCCGGATCGGCTGTACGACGTGCAGCACCTCCCCCGCGAGCTCGACGTGCGTCTGGGCGGTCAGCGTCGGCCCCATGGGCTGCGTGGAGCCTTCGTTCCACGTCGCCAGCACCGACCCATCCGACCGCCGCGCGATCGCATAGACTGCGTCCGGAGCGGTCTCCAGCCCCGCCAGCCGCTGGCTCACCTGCACTGAGTCGTCGAACTCAAGGCCAGGGGCGACCGCGGTGGCGAGGAGTGTGGCCATGCCCACCGCGCGGCGCTCCAACCACACGCGTGAGAGCTGCTCCATCTTGGCGGGGAAGAACCAGAGCACGAACGCCGCGAACGTCGTGAGCAACGCGGAGACCAGCGCCACCAGCTTCGTTCGAAATGAGAGATGGGCGATGGATGCGAAGGACATGGGTTGCGGTCTTTCGTTCAAGGGGACGTAATGCCGAAGACGAGCGCCACCAGCTGCCCGGGGTTCACCGGCTTGCCCAGAATCGCCCGGGAGCCTGCCTGCTTGCACTCAGCGAGGATGCGCGGCGCCGTTTCGCTGGTGACCACCACCACCGGGATATGCGCGGTCGCTGGGTCCGCCCTCAGCGCTCGCATCGCCTGGGCGCCGTTCATCCGCGGCATCGAATAATCCATGACGATGGCGGCGGGGTGCACCTGCTGGGCGGTCGTCACCGCCTCCTCGCCGTCCCGCGCGACCACGACCTTGTAGTGCGGCTCCAGGATCCGCTTCTGGATCTCGAGGATGGTCTCCGTGTCGTCGACGACGAGGACGGTCTTCAGCTGGGGTCGCTTGGCGGCGGCGCACAGCACCTCGGCGATGGATTCCAACTCCACGATCTGATCTGTCCCGCCTTGATCCACCGCCGCCTTGGGCATCCCGTAGATGAAAGAGGTGTTCGGGCCCTGCGCGAGCGTCAACCCCCCGCGCTGGCGAAGCACGCGCAGGCCCGCCGCTCCGTCGTCCCCCATGCCGGTCAGCACCACGCCGGCCGCGGCCGCCCCCAACTCGCGCGCGAGCGAGGCCAGCAGCACCGTCCCGCTGGGCCTGAAGCCGCGCACCGCGGGGCCGCCGTCCAGTCGCACCCGTCCCATCGAAGCCATCAGATGCGCGCCGTCGGGCGCCACCAAGACGCTTCCGGGCTCGATCGGCTCAGCCGCCTGCGCGAGCCGCACGTCGAGCTCGGAGGAGGCGTCGAGCCAGGCCGCGAAGGCCGAAGCGAAGCCCGGCGCCAGGTGCTGGACGATCAACACCGCGGCCGGGAAGTCCCGCGGCAGCGCGGAGATGATCTTCTGCAGGGCCGGCGGCCCGCCGGTGGACGCGATCAGCCCCACGCAGCGGACCCCGCGGGGCCGGATGCCCTGGTGTTCGTTCGCCGTGGGCGGGGCGCTCGGCGCCGGCATCCGGAAGGGCAGCTTCAAGGACGCCGCCGCCCGCACGGCCAGGCGGATGGCTTCGGACTGGGCCAAGAACTTCGCCGTCGTCGTTCGCTGCGGCTTCTCCAACACCTCCAGCGCCCCGACCTGGAGGGCTTTGAAGCCGATGCCCAGGCTCTCGTCGGACGCGCCCGAGCAGACGACGATCACCGGCGTAGGGCACAGCTTCATGATCTCCGCGACCGCCTCCAGGCCGCTGCGCCCGGGCATCTGGACGTCCATGGTCACCACGTTCGGGCGGTGCGCGACCGTGAGCCGCACCGCTTCATCGGCGCTCTCTGCCTCGCCAATGACCTCCATCCCGTGGGCGGTTCCGAGGATCTCTCGCATCAACGCGCGGAAGGAAGGCGAGTCGTCTACTACCAGGCACCGGATCATGTCGCATCCTCCGCAGCTCGCCCGCTCGAGACCAGCTGGCGGGCAAGCTCTATGAGCACTCCCTTCTCGACGTCATGCTTGACGAGGTACCCGTCCGCGCCCGCGTCCAGCCCCGCCCGCTTCTCCTCCTGCGCGGACAGCGCGGTGACCAGCAGGACCTTGGTGTCCTGCAGGCGCGGGTTCGCCCGGATCCGGCGCGTCAGCTCCAGCCCATCCAGCCGAGGCATCTGGATGTCGCTGACCACCAGCTGGCAGGGGTTGGCGTGCAGGACGAGGAGCGCCTCCTCGCCGTTGGTGGCGGTGAGTACGTCGTAGCCGGCCAGCTCCAGCAGCGCCTTGATCGCCGTGCGGGTGGTGAGGGCGTCATCGACCACGAGCAC
>JBQTKE010000349.1:0-18920 GCA_052386435.1 Myxococcaceae bacterium | reverse complement strand
GCGCTGCTGCTGGAGACTCTGGGCCACACCGAAGAAGCGCACGCCGTTGAGAACGCCCTGGAAGCGGTGCTGGAAGACGGCAAGGGCACCAAGGACATTGGGGGCGCCCTGCTGACCTCGGAGCTGACGACCGCTGTGTTGGACAAGTTGCGGTTTTGACTGGCGCATTCGGGCGACAACCGATCGCTCCCGCATAGAACCCGCGCGACCCCTTTTGATACGGCACGCGGACTTTGAGCTGCCCCAACGAGAAGACGCTCGCGGAGCTTGTCAAAGGTCTCCTTCGCTCCGAGGAGGCGGCCGAGGTGCGCCGTCACTTGGAGGAATGCCAGGCCTGCCGCGACGCCGCGAACGCGCTGATGAAGCCGCCGGTGGTGCTCAAGGCCGGCGCGCAGCTGGGAAAGTACATGGTGTTGGAGCGGATCAGCGCGGAGGGTCGCGTCTACGCGGCTTACGATCCAGATCGCGATTGTCGCTGCGCGATCAAGCTCAACGCCTCCGGCACGCCTGAGCTTTTGAAGCTCAAGCACGCGAACGTGGTCTGCGTTCTGGAAGTGGGAAGCTTCGAAGGCCAGAGCTTCCGCGCCCTGGAGTACGTGAAGGGCCAGTCCCTGGCGCAGTGGTTGAAAGCAAAGCGCCGGACGTGGCGAGAGGTGTTGGCGCTGTTCCGTCAGGCGGGGAAGGGGCTTCAGGCAGCGCACCAGCGACACCTCGTTCACGGCGCATTCAGGCCTGAGCACGTTCTCATCGACGAACGCGGCAGAGCGCGGGTGATCCACTTCGCGCTCGTCTCGCAGACGGGGGCGTACGCCGCGCCGGAGCAACTCTCAGACGGAAAGGTGGACGCGCGGTCGGACGTCTACAGCTTCTGCGTGTCGCTTTATGAGGCGCTCTATGGAGAGCTCCCCGTGGCGTCGCTGGCGGAGGACCGTCCTTCGCCTCGGGCCTCGGAGGTGCCGCCTTGGCTGACGCGCATCGTGAGGCGTGGCCTCGCAGCGAGCCCCGATCAGCGCCCGGCGTCGATGGCGGAGCTGTTGCGCGCGCTGGAGCACGACCCCCAGACTCTGCGCCGCAGGGCGATCGTCGCGACGGTGGTGGTCGTCGTCGTCGCGGTGGCAGCCGGCTATGCGGCGACGGTGAAGCAGAAGGCGCGGCAGGTCTGTCTGGGCAGCGAGCAGCGGATGACGGGCGTCTGGGATGAGGCCGTCGCGCTGCGCATTCACAAAGCGTTCGTTCGTTCGCGCCTTTCCTATGCCGAGCAGAGCTTCGCCTCACTGAAGCGGCTGTTGGATCTCCACGCGGGAAATTGGATCTCCGCGCACCGCGAGGCCTGCGAAGTCACGCGCATTCGTCACGTCGAGTCGGAAGAGACGTACGTGAAGAGCAACGCGTGTCTGGAGCGTCGTCTGGTGGAGATGAAGGCGCTCACCGACGTGTTGCCGGTCAGCGATCCCGCGTGGGCGGTGCAATCGACTTCCATGCTCGACCCGGTGGATGGCTGCACCGAAGCGGTCTTTGAGCTGCGGCCTCGTCTGGCGGAAGTGCAGGCGCTGCACTCCGCCGGTGTCTTCCAAGAGGCGCTCGAGAAGAGCCGCGCGCTGCTGGAAGAGGGGAAACACGCGGAGACGTTGTTCATCGCCGGGCAGCTTGAGGCGTCAATGGGTGATCTCGCTCGAGCAGAGACGCTGCTCAACGACGCCGCCTGGTCGGCGATGGGCAACCGCGAAGATGATCTGGTTGCCAAGGCGCTGATCCTGGAGATGGCGGTGCGCACCAAGCTCGGCCGCACGGAGGACGCGCTGTCACTGGAGAAGCCCTGTCGCGGGGCGATTCAACGACTGGGCAATCCGCAGGCGCTCACCGCGTCGCTGCTCACGCAGCTGGGAATCATTCGCACGGAGCAGGGCAAGTTCGCCGAAGCGGTGGAGCTGTACCGCAAAGCCGTCGAAGTTCAGCCGGAGCGGCTCCTCGGCCGCTACCACTTGGGCACGACGCTGCTGGAGTTGGGTAAGGTGGCTGAGGCGATCTTAGAGCTGCAGAAGTCGAAGGAGTTTCTCGGCGCGACGTTGGGGGCTCAGCACCCCGACACCTTGCTGCCGAGCAACGCGCTCGCGGAGGCGTATCGCCGCATCGGTGAGCCGGAGAAGGCCAAGCTCGAGCGTGAGCGCGCGCTGCAACTGGAGGTAGAGACCTACGGCAACAACCACGCCCGCGTGGGTGCTCAGCTCACCGGACTGGCTGAGGTGATGCTGGATCTGGGCGAGAACGTTGGAGCTGAGGAGCGCGCACGCAAGGCGTTGGCGATTCTGGAGCGGACGAAGGAGAAGCCGTTCGACGCGCGCGACGTGTTGGCGCGGGCGTTGGAGCGACAAGGCCGCGCTGACGAGGCTATCCAGGAGTACCAGGCGCTGATCGACCTGTGGAAGGCGACGCCTGACTCAACGCAGAAGCTCTCCGCCCCGTATTCCGGAATCGCGCGCGCTCTCCTAAGTAAGAAGCTGCCGCGCTTGGCACTCTGGGCGGCAGAGGAGGCGCACAAGGCGCTCGAGGGATCCACCGTGGATGCCGCGGATCGCGCGGAGGTCAATCTCCTGCTCGCGCGCGCCCTGTGGGACTCCAAGGCAGACCGTCGCCGCGCCCGCGCGCTGGTGCAGGACTTGGAGGGCCTGGTCTCCGCGACACCGCCGGCTCGTGTGGCCGCCATGCGTCCCGCGCTGGATGCGCTGATCGACGAAATGTCGCCGGAGCGCGGGCGCTCTCGCGCAACGTACTAGCCACCGTTTTCAGCTGAGTGCAGTGCCGTTGCGACGGCCGCGTACGTGCTGACGCGGCCGGGGCTGTTCCTCACGGCGAAGTTACTTCGCGTCGTAGCCCAGCATCAGCATCGGTGTGAAGCCCACAACAGTGCTTCCCGTGGTGATGGCTTGCGAGGCGCCGCCCGCGCCCGCAGACTGTGAAGCGCTGGTCACGCGCGCGGCGATCATCTTGAAGTCGAGCGCCAGCGTGAAGCCGCCGTGACGTCCCGAAGGTTGCACGGTGCCGAAGGTGAACCCCGTGCGCGCATTAAGTCCGTAGAGGAACCCTCCGGCTGCAATCGCGTTCTGGGTGGCATTGCCGCTGGCGTCCGCGGTCTGCTGAACCTGCGCCCAACCACCGCCGCCAATCATGGGACCACCTGCGACGAAGAAGACGTTCCCGATGTCGGCTTCAACCATGGGGGCCAGATGCCAGAAACCAACGCCCGAGACGGACACGGCGGCGCCCGAGTTGGAGACGCTTCCGCCGAAACCGATGCCCGCCACATAGCCGATGTCCGCGTAGAGCCCGAGCAGCTGGCTGAGCTGAACGCCGATGCGCCCGTTCACCCCGAAGTCAACGGCTGAAGCGGGGGCGAAGTAGCCAAATCCACCGGTCACGCCCCAGCGGACGCGCATTCCGGGCGCGGGGGGCGTCTCCGCGAGCGGGGCGTCCGCAGCAGGCGCTGGTGGAGCAACGGCATCTTGTGCGGTAGCCCAGCTACAGACCAACAGTCCAGCGGTAAGCACCGTCTTCGCGTTCATGAAATCTCCTGGATGCGCGCGGCGAAATGCCACGCGCTGCTAAACGCCGCGATTAATACGCGCTGTTCTAAAGCCGGCAAGGGAGTACGGGTGGTTGCACCGACCAGGTCTAGGGCAGCGCGATTAGGGATTGACTTTGAGGCCAATCATCAGCTCCACACGCTCTGAGTCGAGCGGCGGAAACGGAGTGCACGCGAACTCGCTGCGGCGATTGGGTGGAAGGATCATCTCCTGTGTCTGACAGACACAGGTGCCGCCATCCGTGTTCCCGTCACACCGGTAGCCCAGCGACAAGACCACGCGCTGCGCAGACATTGCTCTGCTCGAAAGCACTCCGACGAGATCGCCGTTGAGCAGCTCGACTGAAATCACGTCCACACCTTCCAGCGGATCCGCGACCTTGTAGGCGAGAAAGGCGGGACGCACCGCGGGCTCAAGGAGAGCGGGCGGTGCCGGAGGTTTCTCAGCGATCGGCCCGTCGGCATCCGGTGGCGACAGCGCCGCGGGAGCAGGCCGCGCGGGTGGTGCGCGTTCTGGTCTCTGAAACGTGCGCGAGTCCGGAGAGAGAGGCGGATGGGCCGTCGCCTTCGCCAGTTGCCCGCGCAAAGAATCGATCAGCACCTCCTGCTCGGCCACGCGACCTCTCAGCTCGAGCACGTGCGCCGCGAGCAGCGCCAACGCCGCGCAGGCCGCGACCGCGGCAAGGATGCGTCGCTTGCGACCGCTCGACTGAGTCGCCGCTGCGACGTTTACCTTGCTCTGAGCAAAGGCGAGCAGCGCTGCGCGATCCGACGCCGACGTGTGATCCGTGTACGAAGCGCCGAGAGAAGCTTGAGAGGCCGAGCCTTCCTCGATGCGCGCCTTGAACCAGGCGATCTTGAGGTGCAACACGCGGTGCGGCAGCGCTTGTTTGTCGACGGGCGCCATCGCGATGCTGATTCCCGGGGCGAGCGAGTCGGCCAGCGACGCGGGGAGCTCAGAGAAGATGATTCGCACACCACCCAAGCTGACGTCGACGATCTCTCCCTCTACCGCCGCGCTCAGAGGACGCAGCGTCTCCGGATCGCAGATCTGCAATTTCGCCGGGAGCGAAGCCGCGACTCGTTCATGTGCACGGCTGGGGTGGGACACTGCACGCGATTCTAGACGAGCCGCGCCGCTTGCGTCCTCTCACGAGAGGGCAACCAGGGTGAATGCGCGCTTAGGCCTGCTCAGTCCATCGAAGTGCTGAGACCCCAGCTGCTGTCTCAATGCAGCAAGGTGCTGACTCGAGCGAGCGCTCCGCCCTGTCGAACGTGGCCGCTTCTTGGCAACGGAGTTGCGCGGGGGGCGTGCTTTGGCTTAACCCCTGCGCCATGCCGTCTCCCCGCGCGTTTCAACGGTTCAGCATTGGAGTGGTGCTCTACACCTTGGCGGTGATCGCATGGGGAGGCTACGTGCGCGCGTCGGGGAGTGGCGCGGGTTGTGGCAGCCACTGGCCGGACTGCAACGGTGAGATTGTTCCGCGCGCGGCGTCCGTACAGACGGCGATTGAGTACTCGCACCGAGTCAGCAGCGGGGTGTCGCTGATCCTCGTGGTGGCCTTGGCGATCTGGGCATTCGTCGCTCACGCACGTGGGCACGCGGTTCGTCGGAGCGCGGTGGCCTCGGTGGTCTTTATTCTGCTGGAGGCCGCGATCGGCGCGGGGCTGGTTCTATGGGAACTGGTCGGACTCGACGCGTCGTTGTTCCGGCCGGTGGCGATGTGTCTCCACCTGATCAACACGTTCCTCCTGCTCTCAGCGTTGGGCGCGGTCGCTTTTCATGCGCGTTACGGAGATGGACAGAAGAGGGGGGAGACCACGGTTGCGCGTCTGCTGCGCTCGTCCCACTTCGCTCTCGCGTTCGTGGGTGCCAGCGGAAGCATCGCGGCGTTGGGTGAGACGCTCACGCAGTTGGGTGTCCGCGCCTCGCTCGTGGAGCTGCTGGTTCGCCTGCGCATCTCTCATCCCGTGGTCGCTGTGGCAGCAACGTTGTTCTGTCTCTTCGCCGTATCCGTGGCGTGGCGCGAACAGCCTCCAGCGCGCCCAGCGGCGGGGGCATTTCTCGGAGCGCTGTTCGCTCAGCTGCTCGTTGGCATCTTCAACGTCGCGTTCAAGGCGCCCATCGCGCTTCAGTTACTGCACTTGTTGTGCGCCGACCTCGTGTGGTTGGCGTTGGTCTTCACCACACGCTTCGCGGTCTGGACGGAAGAGAAGAGTGTTCATGTCGCGGCTTCCAGAGTGAACGCAGACGCGGCCATCGCAAGCTCTGTTCAGCCCTGATAACGCAGCCTCACCCGGTCCGCTCTGCTTCGAGCAGGACCGCGAGAAACTGCTGTAGGTCAACTCCGCGACCGGCCGCTTCTCGTGGTCCTCAGTTGATGTTTCGCAGAGCCGATCTCGAAGATGGCGCTGCGGCCGGGGTCCGCTCCAACTCGCCTCAGGTCAGCACGCCATCCCGCGGCTTGTGCGCCGGCGGCACATCCGAGTGCCCCAACCGGCGCTTCAAATTGATCTCAATCGTCCGTGAGATCGCATTGAGAGGCAGGTCGTTCCGGTCCGTGCCGAACGGCTGCTCAATCTCGTCGCCAATCGCATCCAACCCGAAGAACGCGTAGCTCAGAAGCGCGACAGCCACCGGGGTTCCGTAGCCCAGCGTGGACTGCAGACCGAACGGCAAGCCCAGGCAGTACACGCCAACAATCCGGTGCAGCAGCACCAGGTACGAAAACGGGATGGGCGTGTTTTTTATCCGCTCGCACGCGCCCTGCACGTCCGTCAGCGCCGTCAGCGAACCTTCGAAGAGACTGACGTGCATCGGGTGAATGGCTCCCTGTTGGTAGAGACGCTGGAACCGTTCGGCCAGGTTCTGCAGCAACGCGAACGGAACGTTCTCTTCTTTCTGAAGCTGCTGCAGCTCCTCCGCGGAGAGGAGCGGCTCAATGCGATCAAACGGCGACTTGTCGCGCAGCATCCTGCGAAAGGAATGCACGTACGCGATGATCCGGATGACGATCGCCTCCTGCTCCGCACGCAGCGCCTCCGCGTTGGAACCCGCGGGCGGCTGAATCCAAACCAGCGTCTGGCGCGCCAGGCTCCGCGTCGTATTCACCAGCGAGCCCCAGAGCTTCCTCCCCTCCCAGAAGCGGTCGAAGGCCGCCGTGTTCCGGAAGCCGAGGAAGATGCCGAGCGGAAGACCGATCAGCACGAACGGAGTCGACGTGATGTTCGCACGCGAGAGCGTGAAGGGTTCGTACAGTAACATGAAGACAACGCTCAGCGCGGTGACCACCAGCACGCGTCTCCAGATGCGAGGCAGCGCTTTGCCGCCCACGAGGACGAAAGAGATCCACGGACGCTTCACATCGAGCCACATGGACCGGCACCGTAGCGCTTTGAGTTACGCCTTCAAGAAAGAACGCAGTGCCCGCTTTCCACTCTGATTCGCCTCGTATAGGGCGGCGCAGGAAACATCGTCTTTCAGGGGAGCAGCCAGAGTGTCGCCTCCGGACAATGCTCGAGCGATGTCAACGTGCAATTGCAAGAGACGGCCCGAGCAGCCCAATCAACGGCCCTGTGACGGTTGCGTTGAGGAGCAGCTGTGTCCGCGGCGCGGCCAGAACGGACAGCGCGAAGCCATCTCAATCGGGAGGACGGCGACCAGTCCTCGAGCCGGTCGAAGCTGCCCTCCCAAAATTTGCGGTAGTGCTCGAGCCAGCCGTTCGCGCAAGCGCGTTCGCGAATCGACCGGAGGTGTTGAAATGAGCTAAAGCCAAGGGTCCTCAGAACTCGATGACGAGACTGACGCGCCGGGGGAGCGCTTCATTCGGCGAATCCAGTCGGTAGGGAGGATCTGCGAGCGCCTTTAGGAGGCACGTCTTTTGAGACTGACTGACGTCAGCGCCTGCGCCCATAGCTTCCAGCTCGGACTCGGAGATTTTTCCGGTGTCGCCGTTCACGAAGGTCGCCCAACGCAGTGCGCCCGGGCGCTCCGCTCCGTCGAAGCACTCGGCGAGTCGAGTGCTCCGCGCGGCGACTTGCATGTGGAACTGCTCGAGCCACGGCGGAGTCGTTGAGTCAGCGGTGGCGAATCCAGGGCGCGCGTGCGGATCTGTCCGCGCTCGAACGCGTCTGCGCGGCGCGGGCACCGGATGTTTCGGAGGCGCGACGATGGACGCGGGCGCGACCTGCGCTGTCGAGGTCGCGTGGTGACCGCAATCGCACTGGGCGAGGCAGGCGATCAGAATCAGCAGCGCGGTGGTGGCAAACAGCTTCCACCGCTTCCGCCGCTTCGCCTGACGCACTTGCGGCAGCTGCTGCACCCGCTCTCGTGCGCGCCGGCGCAGGGCGGGCAACTGTCGACGCAGGGCTTTCCCGTTCATTCGGTGATCCTCCAGCCCCAGACCAACTCCGCCGAAGCGTCTCGCCACTCGACTGGAGTCAGAACGATGGGAGCGAAGGGCGTGGGTGCTTCCACCTCAGGCACCGGGAAGGGCCAAGGGAGCTTGTCGCTGGGCGCGAGCCGAATGTTTCCCGCGAACGTCTGATGTCCGGGGGCCATTGCTCGCGCCTTCGAGGGCAAGCTTCCTTCCAGCTCGCGCAGCCCTTCTAGAATTCTTGCGTTCGCGCTGTCAACTCGTCCGCCGCGGCTGCGTGCGATTTGATGGGGCTGTCACTGTTCTCCTCCAGGAGCTCCAACACCGCTCTGAGCAGCGACGCATTTGCCTGACGGACTCCTGCTTCTTCCAACTCCAGTCGCTCCAGAAGAACGCGAACGAAACGCATGGTCAAAAACGGCTCGTCCTTCATCGCGTCGCGGAGCTGATTCACCAGCGCGGCTGCATTCCCTTGGGAGAGCGGACGCAGCTTGAGGGCGCGATTGTCGAAGGAGCCCCCGCGCGAGGCGCTGGCGACGATCCGTTCGAATGAACGCGCGTCCGCGCTGAACGCCGCACGCCAGACCAGGTCTTCAGTCACCGCGTTGTACTCCTGCTTCGGCACCAACGCCTTGAGCGTGGCCACCACTTCGTCATTCGTCTCGTAGCGAGAGAGGACGTAGGAGAGCCAGCGGCGCGAGAGGGAAAGCGCGGTCTGACCCTCACGTGAATCCGCGGAGACGGACAGCGCGAACGCGAAAGAGCGGAGCGCGTCGCGCAGGGAACCAGTCTCAAGGAACGCGACGCCTCTGCGCAGCGCGATCGCCGAGCGCTCGTGAAAACCGGTGGAAGGGTCAAGCTCGAGCAGGCGCGCGCCGCGCTCTCCCTGAATCAGCGCGTCTTGCTGCGTTTCATCGAGCAGCCCAATCCACCCCTCCACCTCCGCGCCGGCGCGTTGAGCCATCAGCGCATCAATGATTTCCATTCGGAGCGGATCGCTCTTGGGCGCGAGCGGCTTCGCCTGCAGGTAGAGCGCGAGCCGCCGCTCCTTGCTCAGCGCCAACCACTCTCGTGGCGTCCAGCCCAACGCTTTGCGAAGGAAGGCTGCTTCGCGAGAGTCGGCTGGCCATGTCCTTACCCGTTCCTCCACCTCGCGCGCAGCGACCTCTGAGAGCCCGACTCTGCGTGCACGTTGTTTCGTGTTCCTTCCGTCGCGCCGAGCGCGCTGTTCGCGCAGCCGGGCGATCGCAAGATCGAGATCGAAGATGCGCGTCTCAATCACGGCTACGGAATCCAGCTGATCTCGCCGCAGCGTCCTCAGCGATCCTTTGAGCATTGCGCGGAGGAGCGGGGCCAGCACCAAGCGATCTTTGAGATCCACCCCCGGCCACTGTTTGAGCTCCGTGGTCGGCATTAAGCACGGGGTT
Organism: Myxococcaceae bacterium; assembly: GCA_052386435.1. GTDB lineage: Bacteria > Myxococcota > Myxococcia > Myxococcales > Myxococcaceae > JBQTKE01. The sequence continues at coordinate 9,537 of JBQTKE010000349.1, read as the reverse complement.
CGAAAGAACGTCGCCGAGCGCAGCTCCGCAGTGGAGAGCACGTCATGCAGGGAGATGTGACGCTGCTGACGAGCGACCTCGAAGGCGTCGAACGGCGTGCGTGCGTCCGGTGGATCACCCTTCGCTGCGGTCAGAAGGAGCCAGTTGTGAAACGCGAGCGACCAGAGCCCGGCGCTGTCCTTGGCGAATCCATCTTGGCAAAGGCCTAGGTTGCCCAATGCGGCCCAGACCACGGAGCGAAACTCGGCGTCGTGAGTGCCGGCTTGGGACTGCTGCGCGAGACTGTTGCGTAAGAGCCACAGCTTCAGCGCGAGCGCGGGATCTCCGTCTCGTAGCGCGAGCCGCGCGTTGTAAAAAACCTGCGTCTGCGCAGACACCTCCGAATTGCGCAGTGGTGCATGAGTCGCCGCAGGTGCATGAGTCGCCGCTGGCAGGTGAGTCGCGAGCAGCACGCACGTCACAGCTGTGATCACAGCGCCCACCCGAGGCCGAGCGAGAGCTCCCACCAGAGTCCGAGTCCGCCCCCGTTGATTGCCGAGAAGAGCGGCAATCCGGCCATTACTCGGGGTGAGAGAAACGCTCCATTTTGAAAATACACATCCAGCGAGAACCCGGTGAGCAACGCATAGCGTGCGGGATCCACGCGCATCCCCGGCGTACGCAGCCGTTCAATGTTCTCCAGCTCCTGATCTCCCAGCTTCGGCGCGAGCAACCCTTTTGCGACTTCGCCGAAAGACATGCCTTTGAAGGAGCCGGGATAGAAGAGGTAGCGCAGCGAGCCGTTGACGGAAAAGACCCACTCCGTCGCGGGGATGAAACCCAGCCGCGCGGTGCCAACGCCTTCGACGAGCGGATAGGCCAGGTTCGCGCCGATCTCGAGTCGACTCGGCCGACCGTATTGACGGTAGGGGGTGAGCGACAGTTGTCGCGAGCTGTCCGTGCCGCCGGTGAAGGCGCCGTTCACAGAGAGCTCACCCATGAAGTGGCCGAACGCCGTGCGCGTGAACAACCCGATGCGACCGCTGTTGAAGTTGTTGAGCTCCAGGAACTGGCTGCCGATCAACCCGATTCCCCCTTTGCTTTTTCGCCAGTCGAAGCGAACCGCGCGGGAGGCTTCGCCGATGGAGCGCTCGGTCAGTATCTCGAACGGCGTGCGATAGTGCTCAAGCGTTTGGTCTGGAGTGGCGGGAGCCGCTGTCCACAGCCACGCGGCGGCGGCGAACGCGCTAGGGATCAAAGGGAAACCCTCCGTCGTCGAGCGCGGGATATTTGGGCGCGTAGCAGCGCTGCGCGTAGGATTCATTGAAGCGAACGCCGACGTTGTAGACGCGGCTCGAATCGAAGGTCGGATGAGCGCAGAAACGGGTGCAATGGATGAGCGTGTTTTCGCCCATCGGAATCTCACTCGCTTCCCACAGCGCGGCTCCCCAGTCCGGCGGCTCGACCGTGCTGGTGAGCCCAAAGGGGACGGAGACTGAGAACACCGTGGCTGTGGCGGCGAGGGTGGCCTCGTACTGGACGCGTGTCAGGAAGGGGTAGGACCAGAGCACGCCCAAGCCATAGCTGCCTTGAGGGGACGACGCGTGGAACAAGGGGAGCTCTGACAGCGGCCTGGGTTCCGCTGAGGCGTTCGGGCGGAAAACGACGGGCGGACTGAATGACGGGCAGAAGGAGAAGGCCTCGCCCGGGAGCGCGCTGAGGGTCTCGTTGTTAAAGAACGTGGTTGTCTCGAAACCCTCGCCGACCGGGATGTTCTCCGACAACGGCGTTCGCTCCGGCGCGAGGAACCGCAAGGCGCGAACGCGGCCGGCCTGCGCTTCGGTGTACTGGCTGCGAAAGCGTGCGTACTGATCGCGCGTCGGAAAGATGGGCAGCGCTCCCAAGCGGAACGGTCCCAACTTGAGATCCGATGCGTCCGCCACGACAGGGCAGGTGCGCGGTCTACGCTTCTCCGGGTCTTCGTCTTCTTTCTCTTCGGGCGAAGGACACCACATGACGAGCCGACTCAGCGACGCGCGCTGCAGCTCGTGACCATAGCTGTCGAGCACGAACGCGCTGCTGACCCGGGGAGAGCTCTTCAAACCCTCGTCGGGCAGCACCTTCTCGAACGCTTCTTCGACCTTTGCCGACAGTCCTCCAGTCGCATCGTCGTGGTGGATCGCGACGACGAGCGCCATGTCTTCTCCTTGTGAGCGCACGACATCGATTCGCATCTGCAGCGCGGTTGCCAGACGCGACGCGAAGTCAGACTGCCGCCAGTCGTCCACGCAGACGACGACCGGGCTCTCGAGGAGAAGCCGCTGCTGCTGCATCGCCAGATGCGTCTGGGAGATCTCACGCGCGCACGGCTTGAGCAAAAATCCGACATGGAGCCCCGCGTGATTTGGATTGCGGAGGATGGGGAACGCGGGCCGTACCTCCGGATTCTTGCGCGCGAGCGCTGCGGTCACGAACATTCCCGTCGCATCGGTCACCGTCGCGTTCGCGCAGACGCCTGAGGACGTTGAGGCACTGAGTGGCAAGGTTCCGTTTTGAAACATGGCCCGCTCCCAGCTCTCCGCGGGTTCGAAGCCGAGGGACTGAAACCCACTGGGGCACGCGCTGGAGAACCCATACCCGTAGGGATTGGCCTTGGTCTGCGCCGGCAACGCTCCGTGCACGGTCTCCTCGACGCGGAAGAAGCGGCGCAACCCCAGCTCCTGCACCTGCCCATTGCGCAGCGTTGGAAACTGGTGACGGGTGCGCCACTGCACATGGGTGTTGCTCTCGTCGAAGACACCGTAGACCAGCAGGCTTCGCGAGATTTCAGGCGCGCCCGTCCGCACTGCGTTGAACACCTGCTTCGGCGCGACGAGGCTCAGCTCGCCATCACGGTGAAAGCGCAGGCGGATGCCCACGCTTCTCGGGAGCAGTGGCACTTTTAGACTGAAGCTTCCGCAGCGGGCTTTGCTGCCACAGTCCACGAAGACGTGTGTGTGCACCGGCGTCAGCGCCTCGAGTGGCGTCCACGGGAGGTCTACATCGTCCGTGCGGTAGGTCACCTCGAGCAAACTCTCCGGACCCAGGCCTTGCTCGGCCTGCACCCGGTAGAAGTAGAAGAGCGTCTGCTCTGCTTCGAACCAGGCGGCGTCGGAGAGGGTGAAGGCCGTCTGAATGTTGGTGATCGGAACCTTGTCGCAGGCGTGCGCGAACACCGCGACAAGGCAGGTCAGAAGGAGCCGCGGTTTCATGCGACGAGATCGGCGAAGGCGAGCTTGCCTTGCGCGGTGAGGCGCTTGAGCGCGGTGACGATCTCGCCGTGACCTTGCTTCGCGCGGTGCTGTTGTTCCGCTCTGGATGGGAAGTCCATTCCGGCGCGGACGGCGTTCTGCATCGCTTGGGGCAACTGCTTGAGGAAGCGCTCCTGCCAGGCCGGGTTTTGCACGGAGGACCAGCCCGCCAGCCCTCTGACGTCCACGTCCAGGAGCAGGTCCGCTTGCAGCTCGTTTGGGAGCTTGAGCAGCATGTCCGGGTAGAGGATGTCTTCGTACCAGCGCGGCATGGTTCCAGAGGTCCGGACCATCGCGTGTGAGAAGAGCGCTCCGCGATCTTCCGGACCGATCAATGGAAGCAGAACGGAGAGCGCGCCCGCGGCGTCGAACTGGCGGCCTCGGTCGGCGATGTCGTGCGGCTCTGCTCTTGGCGGGGCAGGGAGCGGTCGGCGCGCTCGTGCGGCGTCGAGCGCTTCGAAGACGTACGTGCGCTCTTCTCGGGAGATGCGGTTGCTGCGCAGAAGTTGGCCGGCGACCTGCAGCTTCAGCTCGGGCGGAAAGAGCTGCGCCACCTCACGCTGCGCATCGGGCGGGACTTGCGCGAAGAGCAGGGCACCGTGGCGCGGAGAGAGGCTCTCCACCAAGTACGCGACTCCGGTCGTCCCGAACTCTTCGCGCAGGCTCAAGTACACCTCGGCGTCGGACTGCGAGAGCAGCGACGACGAGATGGCGTGTTGGTTCAGGGTCTTGAAGAACTGAGCCTCTGAGGGCAAGCGCGACTCATCCAACCCGCGCAGGTATTCGGCGAACTCCACTTTGCGCACGGCCAACTCACCATCCGACGAGAAGGCCAGCGAGAGACGATCTCCGAAGACGAGGATCGCTTTGGCGAGCAGCTCGAACTCTCCCGCCTTGAGCCACTTGCGCAGCAGCTCCACGATCGCGCCCTCGTTGTTCGCCAGCTCGGTCTGGGCGATGCGCTCTTTCCAGACGCGGTGCTGCTCCTCGATGAAGACGTTGTCTCCCGTGCCGAGCAGCGGCTGCGCCTCCGCGACCGGTAACGCGACCATCGGCTCGGTCTTGGGCTCGTCGGCGTCGTCTGACTTCTCAAGTGTTCCCGCCGCGAGCTGCGCCAACATCGCCCTCTCTTCGAACGACTCTTTGCCGACCCTCCGCAAGCCCCAGATGATCAGCAGCGTCGCCGCGGTCACCATCACCACGGCGATCATCCAGGCGAAGTGCGGAAGCAGACTCACCCAGAGCTCACGCAGCGCCACTCCCGCTTCCCACCGCTGCGGCGGCAGCGGCGCGGACTCCTTCACCGGCGCCGCGGCGACCTCGGGTTTCGGCGGCGGCGACTCGCTGAGCGACGGAGATATGGGCTCCAGCACTTGTCTTCCGAGGGTCACCTGCAGCCAGCCTTTCGAGAGTCGCTGCTCCAGACGTCGCGTCAGCGCCTGCACGTCCTTGGCGTTGATGCTCTTCTCATGAGCGAATTCGCAGCGCGCCTGGGTCAGGTACTCCTGCGGCGGAACGCTGCCCAAGCCTTCTGACTGTCCCAAACCGGGGAGCGAGGACGAGCGTGGGAGATCCACCACCGCGTGGTCTTTGTATGAGCAGCCTTTGGAGACGCAGCGCTCGGGCGCGCAGTCGCGAGAGAGCGCGAGATCAAACTGACTCTCCAATGCGCGCAGCTCCATCAGTACGGGCGCGGGGATGTGCTTCTCCGGGATGGGTGTGGTCAGCGTCTGCGCGGACGCAACGGAGGACCACAGCAACAGAAACGAAAGCGCTCTCATCAGTAGATCCTCACAACCACGCGACGGTGACGCGCCAGCTGCTCTTCCGCGCTCAACCCGTGGAGCGCCGCGGCAGGCATCGGCTTGGTATCCGCATACCCTTCAACTTTGATCCGCGCCTTGGACACGCCCGCGTTCTCCAACCGCTGGCGAACCGTGATCGCACGCGCGCTGGAGAGCTCCCAGTTCGACGGGAACGCCGCACCTTTGGCGATGGGTGTGGAGTCGGTGTGGCCTTCAACCGCGAAGCTGTACTTGGATGAATACGGAGACAGCACCTGCAGCATCGACGCGACGGTCTGCTCCACTTCTGAGCGGATGTCAGCGCGACCGGAATCGAAGACCAGACCTGAATTCAAAGAGAGCTCCAGTCCGTCCGCGGAGACGTTGGTCTGCACGAGGTCCTTGAGCTGCTTCTGCGCAATCTGTTGATCGATCTCTTTGCGGATTGACTCCAGGCTGGCCGGGCTCTCCGCGCCGGAGATGCTCTTGGCGATCTGTTGCATGCGCCCCTTGTTCAGGTTCGCCGCGGTGAGCAGCACCACGAAGAACAGGAGCAGATTCGTGATCAGATCCGCGTAGCTGAGCAGCCAGCTCTCTTCATGTCCCACCGCGCGCCGTTGCATGGCTCACCTCCAGGCGGGCAGAGGAACGGGAGACCAGCTCGTTGACGCTGGTCTCGCAGCGCTCGAGCAGGCCGAGCCGCGCGTCGAGCAGGCCGTTGAGGACGTGGCCAATCGGTCCGGCAATTCCAGCGCCGAGCGCGACGCCGTAGAGGGTGGCGAGCAACGCCAGCGACATCGCCGCGCCGATGTTGAGGTTCTCCGAGCTCATGTTGCGGAAGAGCTGGATCATGCCGGTGATGGTTCCGACCATGCCGAACGCTGGGCCCAATTTTGAGATCATCTCCCAGTTGTGAATCGCCGGCTGCCAACGGGCGATCTCCTGGTGCTTGAGCTCCAGGAACACCTTCTCGCTTCCCACGTCCGCGGAGCGGTTGAGCAGCAGCTCCACCATCTGCTTCACCGAATCGAATTGGCTCTTCTCCGCCAGAGAGAGCGCCGCGCTGCGTTTGCCTTCTTTCCAGAGCGTGTAGAGCTGTTCGCGCTCCGCTTCTTGTTCGCGGGTAATCCGGTCGAAGCGCCGAAGACCGGGAACCAGCTCGCGCAGGCAGAGCAGGGTGCGCAACGCGGTGGTGGCGCTGGAGCTCACCAGAACGGCGGACGCGGAGCCGACCACCACCATCACCAACGCGTGCAGGTCGAACGCGGAGATGACTTGGGCGCTGCCTCGGTCCTGAAACCCGAGCCAGACGATGAACATCAAGAGCAGAAAGCCAAGAATTTGCATAAAGGTGTTCCTTCCGACGTGCGACCTAGTTTTGTTGGCGCTGCAGCTCTTCCAGCTTCTTGCGGACCGCGGGATCGCTCTCGATGCCTTCCACCTGTTCGTAGACTTCGATGGCCTTCTCGCGCTCCCCCATCATCAGGAGCAGCGAAGCCTTCGCTCGTAGGAACTCGGGATGCGACTTGTAGCGCTGCAGCACGGTCTCGCACCATTCGAGCGCCAGCGCGTAGTTGCCCGCTTTCGTCGCCTCCTGCATCTGCGAACGCGCGCGGATCAAGCTCACTTCGGGCGCGCCGTCGTCGATGCGCAGTCCGCGGGCTCGGTACGCTTCGATCAATGACGCGTCAGCCTTGGTCGGCGGAGGAGGGACCACGCGCGTTGAAGGAATCGTCTTCACGTCCTTGTTGCCCGCGCCGTGCTCAATGACCACGCGCTGCCCGGTCGCGAGCATGGGGACGTCGACCTCGGTGATCACGTTGCCGTCGTTCCAGCGGACTTTCATCGCGGTGGTCGAGCCGAAGCCGAAGGGGCGAATGAGCGTCCCTTCCTCCTTAAGCGCCGGGTGTTTCTGTGGCGCCGGCTCCACCAGGTAATAGGTGTAGTTGCGGGAGGCGCAGCCCGCGGAGAGAAGCAAGCAGAGAGGGAGCAGTCGCTTCATGGCAGGAAGGGCAGCAGTGAGAAGTTCAGGAGCGAGAAGCCGACGCCGAACTTGAGGTTGGTGGAGGCGGTGAAGGTGAGCGCGTAGTTGGTGCGAAAGAGCGGTACGCGCACCACGGCGACCGCGGTGATGAGGGGGTCCAGGACTTGCTGACCTTGCCCGCTCACCGCGGTGACGAGCGCGGTGGGGAGGCTCATCACCACTTGAGCGCCGACCATGATGTTGAGCGCCTGCGGGATGACTCGGTAGTAGGTCGCGCCGATTCCTAAGACCGGATCGATCGCGGACAGGGTGACGCCGGAGAGGTTGGCGTTGCTGTCGCCCCATTGCTCGACCCAGTCCAGCGACACGTGCTGACCGGGATAGACCGTTGCGTCGAGAAGGAAGTGCGCCAAGCTGTCGCGGCGAGCGCGGCGATCCAACTCTTGCGTGAGCGAGTACGCGTTGCGCGTGCGTTCCTGCTCCTTGAGCGCCGGATCGAAATTCTCCGCGGTGACGATGCGGCTGTTCTTCAAGTCGATCATTCGCAGCGAGACGCCTTGCGATGTCTCATCCAGCCAGATCGCCGTCCGTGCGGGTGCCGCGTCGCCGCGCGCGTTCTCGTCTAGCCGGACGATCTCTTCGACTGTGAGCGCCGAGGTGTTCTGTTCGACGTGGCCACCTTCGACAAACACACGTGGGGCCATGCACGCTTCGCAAGAGCGCACGGATGCCCCGCCGAAGACGCGAACCACGGAGGCGAGCGCCGCGGTCGGATACCAGTTCTTCGTCTCCTCGAACGCGGGGGTAACGCTGATCACGATGACCGGCGTGAGATCCTTTGGCGCGAGGTTGCTCTCCTCCTTGCGCAGGGTGAGCGTCTCTTCAAAGCGCAGCAACGCCTCGCGCGAGGTGTCGCGTTGAGCGAGCGCGGAGAACGCGGGGAGGAGCAGCGCAAGGAGAGCGGTTCGGGTCAGAAGCAAAATGACACCTCGCCGCCAATCGAATGAATCTGGAGAATGCCCAGGTTGAGGAATGAGCCGACGCCAATGGCTCGGTCCATGCCGGTGAGCGTTTCCACGAACACGCCCACGCCAATCCGATTCTTCACGCGCAGATCCAGGCCCAGTGCGAAGGCACCAAAGATGGATCTCGGCTGCGCTCCCAGCAACATGTTCACGTCGTCTGTCGTGGGGAGGTCGCTGCGAAAGGCCATCGCGCTGCGGCCGTTGATCATGACGACGGACGCGCCCAGGTACGCGTAGAGGTCCGGATGGGTCAGCGAGCTCACCGAGCCGGTCAGGAGCCTGGAGATTCGGCCCTGCGCCATCACGCCGACGTGTGCATCGGGAACCCAGGAAATGCCAAGGGAGAGCCCGGCTGTCCACGCGCGCGCGTGGGTGAGAGATGCTTCCGCGCCGACGCTCAGCCAAGGAAAGGGCACCGTCTGCAGGGGAAAATCAGACGACCGCTGCGGGGAGTAAGTGCGAACGCCAAGGCGGATCGGAAGGATGTAGAGCCCGCGCCCTTGCAATGCATCCAGGTACTCTTGCCGCGCCTCCGCCGCGCTCTTGAGATGCGCCCCGTCGCGAAGCAGCGCGGCGGACGAGGTCGACGTCGTGAGCGTGCGCGCGTAGACGATGGGCAACGCGGGTTTTAGCTCAGTGACCCGCGCCCGCAGAACCAGCGCCGCGCCCTCTACTTCGAAATCGAGGAACAACGCGTGGCGACTTCCCGCGAGCGCACCCGCCTTGGCGAGCGTCTCCGGTTCATCCACGCCGCGCGCGACGACTGTGCCCTTCGCGCCGGAATGGACCATCACCGCGGTGCACTGAGGACAATGCGCCAGCACCACGCGCGTGTTGGGATTGCGCGTGAGCACGCCCACGAGGTGGTTCTCCACTAGGGCTTGCAGTCCGCTGCCGAAGCCCACTGGGACATTCACGTCGGCGAGTACGACGGGAGTGGGCTGCGCGAACAGCGGCTCCTTGTTCCACCCGTAGACCAACTCGTCGAGCAGATCGTACGCCTGCAATTGCAGTTGGCCCGCGACTTCCGCGCGGAGACTCTCGAGTTGAGCGCGCTGCGCGGCATCGACCTCGGGTGACGCCTGCGCCGCGAGCACGAACAGCAGAGCCGTGAGGAAGAGGAAACGGCTCATCGCAGCCACTTCCATTGACCGAAGCGGCAGACGCCTGCGTGCAGCTGCGTCTCACGCGGGTCGATGATCATCACCGCCAAGAAGGCGTCGCCGTCCTCGAGTGCGCCCTCCGCGAAGAAGCGCTTGCACGCGAGCGGATAGACCTCTTTGGGGGAGAGACGCGAGAGCACCGCGATGTCACCCGGGGCCAACACAGGGACGCGATCCGAAACGCGTTGCCCGTGTTCGACAAGCGCTGTTCGCGCGGCGACGGCGATCTTCGAAGCGACCGCGGTCTGCGGATAGAAGGCATCCACGTGCCACTGCGGCGCTCCGCGCTCCAACGACTTCGCCGCCTGCGTG
>JBQTKE010000348.1:0-2617 GCA_052386435.1 Myxococcaceae bacterium | reverse complement strand
CTGGACCCTGAGCGCTGTTGCCCATGCAGATCCACTCTCGGAAGAGCCGCTCGTCGAAGATGGCGACCTCGCGGGTGTCGCCGCCCAACATCAGCTCATTCAAGAACCAGTACACGCCCTCCGCGGGGGGAATGAAGGAGACGCCGGTGCTCGCCACGCGCTCGCGGCTTCGCGCCGCGGCCCCCACGCTCTCCCACGCGGTCCAGTCTAGGGTGACGCAGCGCACGCCCGGGCGAGCACGGTGCGCGTACGCCATCGCGCACTTGGCCATCAAGTCATTCGCGGCGCAGTAGTCACTCTGTCCCTTGTTTCCGAACCGCCCCGCGCCAGATCCAAAACAGGCGACCATCTTCAGGTCATCGCCCTGGGTCGCCTCGAGCAAATTGAGCAGCCCATTCACCTTCACCGCCAAGGTCGACGAGACAAGCTCCGGCGTCTTGTCCGGTAGGCTCTTCGACGACTCGGTCATTGCCCCGTGGACGAGTCCATCCACGCGGCCGTGCGTGCGGCGGACCCGCTCCATCAGCGCTTCCACCTGCGCGCGATCAGAGACGTCACAGACCTCGTAGTTGAGCGGCATCCCCGAGTTGAAAGATTGGGTGAGGTTCTGAAACAGCTCGCGCTCGCGGACGCGCGCGTCGAACAAGCGTTCGAAGGCGACCGGCGTGAGCTGCGGGTGGCTCTGGCGCGCCCGCAGCAACTCTTCCTTTCGGTACTGCTCGAACGCCGCGTCGTCCAACATCAGATGCGGCGCGTTCGCGTCGGGCATGGGCGTTCGCCCGGTGAGCACGACGCGGGTCCCCAGCCGCGCCATCGCCTTCGCGACCTCAAACACCGCGCCGCGCCCGCCACCGGAGAACACCACCACCCACGACGAATCGATGGGAAAGAGGACCTCTTCGCTGGCTTGAAACGGTGAACGCACCAGCGTTGGCACGAAGCGGCGCCCCGCCAGGTAACCCGCTTCCACGCGGTCGCTTCCCTCGCGGAGCTCGCTGAGTGCGACTTGCGCGACTTGAACCGCGGGCACGCTCGCTTCGAAGTCGATCACCTTGAACAAGGTCTGCGGCAGCTCTTGCTTGAGTCCCTTGAGGAAGCCGGCGATACCGCCGCCAAGCACATTGCCGCCGTCGCCGTAGAAGCCGAAGTCGCCGCCCATGGCGGTCAGTGCCAGCCAGAAGGTGGAGCGCGGCGCTGCCCGCGCGAAGCGGGGGTAGAGCGCTCGGGCGGTGCCGTACCAACGCGCGCTGGACGCGGCCATGTCCTGTGCGAACTGCGTGGTGCCCCGAGCAAGGAAGTCGGGGGCGCGCGCGAGCTCGCACGCGTCGACCACGCCATCAAAAGTCCCCGCGCCTGCCACCGCGCGGACCCGCTGCTCCACTTCCAGCGGATCCACCATCCAGGTCAGACGCAAGCGCTCCACCGTGGCGCCCGCTTGCTCAAGCGTGGAGCTGATCGCTCCGGCGACGTCATCACCCTGCGCCAGCAGAAGGACGCGCTTTCCCTCCAGCGCGAAGCGCGTCGTGGTCTGCAGCGAGAGCGGCGCGAGCCCGACCTTCCAGCGATCCGCGAAGAGTCCGCGTGGTGGCTGTGGGTGCGGCTTGTTGCCCAGCTCCTCCAGCTCCTTGCGCGGCGGGGCCGGGACGGGCGCCTCTTCCAATATCACGTGGTAGTTGGAGCCGCCCAACCCGAAGCCGCACACCCCCGCGCGGCGAAGACGCCCAAGCAGCGTGCGCCACGGCCGGGCTTCCAGCGCCAGCGATACCGGCAAGCGCTGAAATGGGATCTCTGGGTTGGGGTACTCGCCGCCATTCATGGGCGGCAGCGTCTTGTTCGCGAGCGCGTGGGCCATCTTCACCAGCGAAGCAGCCGCGCCGGCGGAGCTGAGGTGCCCAATCTGCGATTTGATCGCGCCCAGCGAGACCGCGTTGTCGGTGGTGCGGCTGTAGAGCGCGTCCGCGTAGGCGAGGACCTCTGTCTCATCACTTCGCCGCGTCCCACTGCCGTGACCTTCAATGATGTCGATCCAATCCGGTTCGGTGCGAGCGTTCTCCAGCGCGCGCTCCACGGACCTTCGGCGGCCCAACGTGTCGGGTGCGAAGAGCGTGGTCGCCTTACCGTCGCTCGACGCGCCAATGCCGGTGATCACCGCGAGGATGCGATCCTTCGCCGCCTCCGCATCTTCCAGCCGCTTGAGCACGACCGCGGCGCCACCTTCCGAGGGCACGAACCCTTCCGCGCGATCATCGAAGGGAAAGGAGCCGCGGCTGCTCAAGAAGCCCAGCGCCATCAGCACCGCGTAGTACTCGGGGATCAAATTCGCCGCGACACCGCCGGCGATGACGACGTCCAACTCGCGCTGGGCGAGCGCGAACCCGGCGACGTGCACCGCGGCCAAGCTGCTCGCGCATGCGGCGTCGACAGAGAGAGCGCCGCCCCCAAAGCCGAAGCGCGCGGCGACGCGGACCGCCGCGGTCAGACCCGTGCACGCGCCGAACGTGTCCTCGGTGAGAGGAGGCAAGGTCTCCAACACGCGCGCGCGCACCGCGTGCGCCAACTTGATCGCCGCCGGTTGCGCCAGTCCGCTCTCCAGCGCCGCGCGGTAGATGTGCTCCAC
>JBQTKE010000347.1:0-8668 GCA_052386435.1 Myxococcaceae bacterium | reverse complement strand
CCGACTGGCTCCGTCGTCGGGGTGGATCCTGCCGCATCCATGTTGGAAATGGCCGCTAGGCGCTCCACCGCGGAGGGGCTTCGCAATCTCGAGCTGCGCACCGCCGACGCCGCGTTGCTCAACGACCTTGCCGAGCAAAGTTTCGACGCCGTGCTCTGTCGCTGGGGCGTCACGTACATGCAGGAGCCTGTCGCGGCGATGCGTCGCGCGCGCGCAGCACTGAAGCAGACAGGCAAGGCCGTCTTCGCGGTCTGGGCGGAGCCCGAGCGCACCGAGTGGTTCTCTCTGTCGAGGTTTGTGCTGAACAAGTACCAGCCGACCACGCTCCATGCGCCTGGCACCTTCCTGTATGCAGACCTCGAGACCATGCGGCGCGATCTCGGCCAAGCCGGATTTCAGATCGCGCAAGTGGAAGAGCTCCACGTCCCAATTGTGGAGGCGACGGAAGCGTCAGAGCTCGTGACCTACGCACGCGCGTTGGGCCTGGACGCGCTGCTCGACCCCCTCCCGGCTTCCACGCAAGAGTCATGGCAACGCGACTTCATTCGAGAGCTCGAGACGCGTCGTCGCGGTGGAGTGATTCAGCTTGGTGGAATCACGTGCATCGTCACGTGCTCGACGAACGCGAAGAGCGTGGGTCTGCGCGCCTACGTCGAGAGTGATTTTCCTTGCCTGTTCGAGCACCAGCGCGACCGCGAAGCGATCCGCACGGGCGCGATTCCCAGCCGAAACTGGGAGGAGTTCGCGCAGCACCTGGCGACAATCCTGGTCGATCCCACCGTCATTCACCGAGTCATTACGCTCAACGGCGAGACCGTGGGCAGCATCGGTTCGTTCCAGAAGGAGGGTCAGGCGTTCATCGGCTACTCCCTGGACAGAAGGTACTGGGGACAGGGCATTGGCACCGAGGCGCTGCGTCAGCACCTCCCTCTGGTCAAGGAGCGCCCACTCTTCGCGAAGGTGAGCAAAGGCAACGTCGGCTCGCGCCGCGTTCTGGAGAAGAACGGCTTCGTCGTGATCAGCGAGCAAGAGGGAGCGCCGGACGCGCAAGGCAAGCCAGTGACAGATCTGCTCTTGCGACTTGGCCAATACTAGGCGGTCTTCGCTTCGTCCGACGCGCCCGTGTGGCAACGGTGGTCTGTTGGTTGGACGCTCATGTGCGACCCGGCAGCACGCGCTCTGGGGGAGAGCTCAATGATCGTTCGACTTTGAGCTCTGGCCTCATCGTCTCCTTCATGCGCACCGCCACTACGAGTCCGGACGCGAACGTGAGTCCGGCGACAATCCACATCGCCGCAGAGAGCCCCAACGCGTCCGCCGTTAGGCCTGCGAGGATCGCGCCTACCGCATACCCGAGGTCGCGCCACAGGCGGTAGACACCCACCGACGACGCACGCCAGAGGGGGTGGGCGACATCCCCGATGGCGGCGAGCAGCGTCGGGTAGACCATCGCGGTCCCAACACCGAGCAGCGCTGCGCCCGCCGCGAACCCAGCAAAGCCCCCAGCCATGATGATGACTCCGATGCCCACGGCTTGGACCCACATGCCCGTCGCGATCAGCCACTTGCGTCCAATTCGGTCCGACCACGCGCCCGTGAAGAGCTGCGCGATTCCCCACGTCGCTGGGTACACCGCGGCAAGGATTCCGATCTGCCCGATGGACATCTGCGCGGCGGCAAAGAAGAGTGGAAAAAGGCCCCACGCCATGCCGTCGTTAAGGTTGTTGACGAGGCCAGCCTGGCTGACGCTCGAGAGATTTCGATCGAACAGCGTGGTACGCCAAAAGACCTCGCGTTGGCTTGGCTGACCTTCTGGCGGCATCTCACCCTGGAGACTCGACTCATGCGCGGCGTGATGCTTCGTCTCACGCACGACCAGCGCAGAGAGGCCCAGTCCCACAGCCACAAAAGCGACGCTGAGGTAGAAAGGTTCTGGGCGAAGGCCATAGCGTGAGGCGATCCATCCGGTCGCGAGGGCGGACGCGGCGACTGCGAAGTAACCCGCAAACTCATTCAGGCCCGTCGCGAGCCCTCGATTCTTCGCCCCCGCAAGGTCGATCTTCATGATCACGGTCGTCGACCACGTGAGCCCCTGGCTCACGCCGAGAAGGACATTGGCGAAGAGCATCCAATTCCAGCTCGGTGACCACATCAGTAGGAAGGGAACGGGCGCCGCAATGATCCAACCACCGACGAGAACATGCTTTCGACCGAACCGATCGGAGAGGCGCCCGGCAAGGTAGTTCGTCAGCGCTTTCGTCACACCGAACACGACGATGAAGGAAAGGATTGCCGCCCGCGCAGCGAGGTGGAACTCGTGCTCTGCGATCGCAGGCAGGATGCTTCGCTCCATGCCGATCATCGCGCCGACGAAGGCGTTCACGACAACCAGGAGGGTAAACTGCGCGATGTTCTCGCGGAGGCCGAGCCGAACCGTGCTCATGACTGCGGTCCTGGCCGTCCACGGTTCGCACTCATGATGCGCGTCATCTCGGCCGGCTTTGCCGGTACGTCAGCCAGAGCATCGACGAACTCTTCGCGCGTCTTCGTAAGGAGTGGATTCCAACGTTTCTCAAACGCGAGGGTGCTCGAAGGCTTGCCGCTCATGCCGGCTCCGCACGTCGAGCCCGCGAAGTGGCCGGGATAAATCTCGATGTCTTCGGGCAGGGACAGGAGCTTCGCGTGGATACTGTCGTGAAGCTCGCCAGCATTCTCAAGCGCCTGTCCGGGTAGATCGGGGCGACCAACTGCGCCGACGAACAGCGTGTCTCCGGTCAAGACAAACCACGGGTCAGGCCCACGACGCAGGTCGGCCACGACGAGGCAAATACTCTCCGGCGTGTGGCCGGGTGTATGGAGAACCTTCACCCGAGTGTTGCCAAGCTGGACTTCCTGTCCGTCGGTCAGTCGTTCGAACGGGAATGCCACATCGGCTGACTCGTGAAGGCAGTACACGGCGCCCACCCTCTTCGCGAGGGCCGCGCCACCGGAGCGATGGTCCGCGTGCACGTGCGTGTCGATGACATGCGTGATCTGCATGCCCTTCGACGCGGCGAATTCGGCGTAGGATTCCAAATCGCGTTCGTGGGCGTCGACGACCGCGCATTTGCCGAGGCTTCCGCATCCGAAGAGGTACGCGGCGCAGCCGGTCTCGAAGTAGTAATAGGGTCGAAAAATCATCGTCCGCCCCAGGGGCACCGTGAGAGGGTCATGACCTAGGCTCCCTCCTGTTCCGCCGTCTCCACAGGAAGTCCTGCTGCTTTCCACTCTGGGAAGCCATCCTGTAGCCGGCGGGCGCGTCTCCCATTCGCGCGCAAGAGCTCAACCGCGCGGTCGGCGTAGATGCAGTAGGGGCCTCGGCAATAGGCGACGTACTCCTTGCTCTTGGGCAGCTTGCGAAGGCGCTGTTGGAGTTCTTCCACGGGCACCGAAAGCGCCCCGGCGATGTGACCGGCCGCGAACTCATGCGCCGGGCGCGTATCGAGAATCAAGACATCACGCTTGCGCGCCCGCTTGAGCAATTCGCTCATGGGTACCGGCTCGGAATCCGACCGATTCCCGAAGTGGTCCCGCACGACGCGCTCAAGCTCGGCGAGCCTCTTTTCCGCGACGGTCCGTAGAGATCTGCACAGTTCGAACACAGATGGGTCTGCGAGCCGGCAGTGGACGAAGAGTCCCTCCTTGCGGCTCTCAACGAGACCAACTCCACGGAGAGCCTGAAGATGCTGAGAGGCGTTCGCCATCGACAGTCCGCTCTCGTGCGCCAGCGCATCAACGGTGCGCTCTCCCTGGGCGAGAAGCTCCAGCAGCTCGAGGCGGTGGGGGTTGCCGAGAGCTTTTCCAATGCGAGCGAACTGCCCGTAGAGCCGGTCCTTGAAGGCACGATGGGCTTGGTCAGCCATAATCAATTAATAAATAAGTTACTTGATTAATGACTGTCAAGGGCGAGCTATGACACGCCCACCCGACGGGGTGTGGATGAGGGACGAGGACAGGGCGTCCAGATTAGGGCGCGGGATGTGTCCATTTCTATTTCCGAGGTCTGCCCGTCGATTCGCTTACTGCCTTGAGCAGAATGTCCCGCGTGATTGGTTTCCGTAGGCACTGCGCAAAGGCGCCGGGGGGCAGCGCCTCGCTATGCGGGTCGAAGCCGGAGGTGACGACGACCGGTATGGCCGCGAGCCTGGAGTAGGCCTTCAGGAGCGCGAGTAGCTCCCAGCCGGTCATCTCCGGCATTCGCAGGTCGAGAAGAATCAGGCAGGGCTGGGGCGCCTCGGACGTCAGGTAGTGAAGCGCCTGCCTGCCGTTTCGAGCCTCGACGACCTCGTACCCTTCGGATTCGAGTACCTCTCGGATGATCTGACGAGCGTCGTCATCGTCATCGACGATCATGAGGGGAGCGCCCATCGCGCTCTGTGCATGGCCCTTCAAATTAACTCCGAAGAGATATCCCTGCCGCTGGGAACGTGGCCGCCCACCCGGACGAGGACTTGACGAATTCGGATCGGGAAGCGAGCCCCGTTATCAAAGACGAGCTCGTAGGTACCTGGATCCTCCGAGTCGACCGGTGAGTCGATCGGGATCGTAAAGCAGCAAATGGCCGGGATGTTCGGAGGGTCGTGAACGATAGTCTCGGTTCCGTGCTCGTTTGATCGAAACCCGAGGACCTCGCAGACCTGCGTGCCAGCCTTGA
Source organism: Myxococcaceae bacterium (assembly GCA_052386435.1). Lineage (GTDB taxonomy): Bacteria > Myxococcota > Myxococcia > Myxococcales > Myxococcaceae > JBQTKE01. The sequence continues at coordinate 3,975 of JBQTKE010000347.1, read as the reverse complement.
ACAGCTTGGCCGAGGGTTTTGTCTTCGTTGCTGTTCCGAATGATTTCACTGTTGGCCTCCGAGATGCGCGGACGCCCGGCGGGAGCGTGTCCAGTGCGCAATGAGCAGCTGGGCGACGAGTACGCGCAAGTTGGAGAGCGGCGTGCCGAGCGCGTAGCAAGCGTTGGCGCCGCTTCGCAGCGCCGCGGAGGCGAGCCTTCGATCCTGAATTGGGAGGACCGCGACGATGGGCAGAAAGCCCGCAGCCGCTCTGGCCGCGGTGAGCACGCGCTTCAGCTCACGACCGGCGACGCCCACAATGAATATGGCCGGGGTCGCTCCAACGGGCAGAGCCCCACGGACATCTATGTGCAAGTCGGCGAGGACATCGCTCAGGAGAGCAACCAACTCGTCGCTCAGCTCCCCGTTGCAGAGCGCGATCGGCTGGCTGTGGGACTCTGTGGGGGAGGCATTGTCGCTTCCGCTGACGACCATGAACCTCGAGAAAGCAATCGTCGCGCCAATGACAACGTTGGTTTGCTTCCTAGGTCCTGGTCTCCCTCGTGTCCAAGGGGACCGTTGCAAATTGCCAGGGCGACCTCGTCTATCGCAACCCGCCAGCTCGCTCCTTTCGGTGAATGGTGGAGACGTCGATTCCAAGAATCTCCGCCGCCCTGGTCTTGTTGCCCGCGCACCTCGCGATCACCCAGGCGATGTAGTCCGACTCCAGTTGCTTCAACGGAATGAGCGCTCGCCGTGCTTCCGCGACGGGCGAGGAGTCGGTGAAGATGCCGGGTGCATGGGTCTCGAGGTCCTGGACCTCAAGCACGTCTTTCGACGAGACGATGATCAGGCGCTCGATGACGTTCTGCAGCTCTCTGACGTTTCCGGGCCAGGGGCTCTGCGCCAAGGCGCTCATCGCTTCTCGAGCGACCCGGTGGATCGAAGCATTTGGATTTCGCTGACGCGCCTCCGCCAGAAAGTGTTCGACCAGCAGTGGGATGTCACCCGTTCGGTCCCGCAGCGGAGGGACGACCAACGGGACCACGTTCAAGCGGTAAAAGAGGTCCTGACGAAAGCCTCCGTCCCTGATCCGCTCCTCGAGATCTTGATGAGTGGCCGCGACGATTCGCACATCGGTCTTGCGAGGCTGGTCGGAACCTACCGCCCGAACTTCACCGTCCTGAAGAGTCCGAAGCAGCTTGGCCTGCAGACCGGGTGCCATGTCTCCAATCTCATCAAGGAAGATGGTCCCTCCCTCTGCCTCAAGGAAAAGGCCGCGCCGGGTCGCGCTCGCGCCGGTGAACGCGCCTCGAACGTGGCCGAACAACTCGCTCTCCAGCAGTGCCTCGGGAAGAGCCGTGCAGTTGACGACAACAAACGGCCGGTCCTTTCGGGGACCCGAGAGATGCAGCGCTCGTGCGACCAATTCCTTTCCCGAGCCACTCTCGCCCCTAATGAGGACCGGAGCTGCCGACTGCGCCACTCGCTCGATGAGCACGTAGAGGGCGCGCATGGGCTCGCTTCGTCCAACGAGCGCGGACATTCCGCTCTTCTCGACGGCGAGACGACGCAAGCTCCGGTTCTCGTCTTCCAGACGCCGCGTCTTGAGGGCGCGCTCCACCTCCACGAGCACTTCCTCGAGACGAAAGGGCTTGGTGAAATAGTGAAACGCACCCTTCTTCATCGCCTCGATCGCACTCTCGATTGCACCGAAAGCGGTCATTATGAGGACGGGCACCGAGGCATCTGCAGCGACGGACGCGGCCAGGACGTCGAAGCCGTCGACGCCTTCCATACGCAGGTCGGTAATCACCACGTCGAAGCTGTGGGACCGCATCTGCTGTATGGCCTCATCGCCGCCTTGCGCGGTTACAGTGGCGTAGCCAGCGTCGTTCAGTTGGTCACCGAGCAACCGCCCCATCTCGGGATGGTCATCCACGACGAGGATGCTCGCCTTCGCCTTAGGCTGTTGACTCATTGGGTCTTTCTCTCGCTTCCACGGCCGCGGGCCATAGGAGCGTTACCCGCGTCCCCTGGTTGGGCTCGCTCTCGAGCTCGATTTGAGCTCCGTGATTTCGCACGATCTGCGCGGCGATGGAGAGGCCCAAACCCGTCCCTTGCCCCCGCTTCTTTGTGGTGAAGAATGGGTCAAAGACGCGCGCGCGATCTTCTTCCGGGATGCCACGACCGTCGTCGGTGACTTCGATACGAATGCGACTCCAGCCGCTGGACGCCGTCTGATCGACGCCGCGGGCCCCAAGAACGACCCGCCCTCCGCTCTCGCACGCGTCACAGGCGTTCATGACCAGGTTCACGAGCACCTGCTGAAACTGATCAGGATCTGCTGCCAACGGCGGCAACAGGTCTGATGCGCTCACCACAACCGAGACCTTGCGGCGCTCCGTTTCGAAGCGAAGCAACTCGATCACGGCATGGGCCGTGGCAGCCACAGGCACTGGACGAATGGTGGCCGGCGTCACTCGGGCGAAATCGAGCAGCTGCCGGATGGTTCGCGTCACCCGATCAATCTCCTTGATGATGGTCGCCAGATTGCCTTGGTGCGGGTGGGCTTCGCCGAGCTTGCCCAGCAGATACTCCGCTCGCCCGCGAACCACTCCGAGCGGCGTGCCTATTTCGTGGGCGATGCCAGCGGCCAGAGCGCCCACGGTAGCGAGCTTCTCTGCCCGCACAAGCTGCGCCTCGAGCGACTGGATGTCACTGAGATCCTCGATGACCAGCAAGGACCTCGCCTCGGGGAACTTCGACTCGAGGGGAACGATGTGAATGTTGTAACGCCCTTCCTCGCCGAAGAGCGACATACGTTCACCGAGAAGGCTCTGCACCCGGCCCGAGCGGAGCGCCAGTTCCGACAGGGTGTTGAGTCGCACGGCAAGTGCAGGTGGGGCATCGGGTAAAGCCGCGCCCAGGGCAGCTCCAAGGGCTTTGTCGCTGAGCTTCTCTCGAAGGGCCCGGTTCATCGACGTGACCCGTCCCGCTGCCGAGAGAGCCAGCACCCCCGTGGGGATGTTCTCGAGAATCTTGTCCGTCTTCTCGTGCAGGTAAGCGAGCTGATCTGCGTGGCGAATGCGTTCTGCCATGGCGGTCGCGCGGCGAGCGGCCACGACCACGTAGGCACCTAGGATGGCCAGACACAGAGAAAAGGCCACGGTGGTCACCGTCAGCCGAAACAGGAGCGCTCGCTCATGTTTCCGAACAGGAAGCAGTGGGGAGACGGTCGCGAGCGCCCAATACTCACCCCCCTTGACCGGGATGGAGGCAAACGCCGCGACGGCATCGCCCCCGGTGAGTCCGTAGCGGCGAACTTCCTCTTCTGTGAGGAGCAGCGTCCCGCTCTGCCCAGAGCGCATCTGTTCAAGGAGAGCGCGTAGACCGGACTCGACCACCGGCAGGGTTTCCAGGTCGTTGACGGCTTTGATGAGTTGAGAGTCACTGGCGGTAGTCGGCCGCCCATGTGTTCCCAGCAACAAGAGCCGGGAAGCCTGACCCGTCGTGACAAGCCGCAGCTTCTCAAAGAGCGGTGCCGTATCAACGAGTAGGGCGACCGCTCCCGTTGGGGGTGCATCGACGGACGACGAGAACGCCGTCGCGAACACCCGGACCGAGTGCCGGTCCTGCGATTCAATGGGCGGGGTCGTCTCGATGTTCCCAGGCGGTTGTTGAAGTGATTTCAGAGCGGTCTGCGCCAGCGTCTGAGCGAGGTCGTCAGTCGCCGAGGCCGCATCGGAGTGCACGGAGAGAATGCGCTTGCCAGAGCCGTCAAAGACGTCGACGCGCGTGTAGTTCTTCGCGACCGCGAGCAGGGCGGAGAGGTTTTTTTCGCGCTCTTCCGGCTTCGGTGTGCTGTGTACCAACTCTCCGATGAACCCAAGATCCGAGGCGATTTCCTTGAAGTCGTCGTTGAGAATGCGGGCAGCTTCGTTCACCTGCTGCGCCTGACCGGCCTGGAACTGCTCCAGTAGAACCTGTTGGTTC
>JBQTKE010000346.1:0-2322 GCA_052386435.1 Myxococcaceae bacterium | reverse complement strand
GCGAACGGTACGCCTACTTTCTTCATCAACGGCCGGCAGCTGGTGGGTGCTCAGCCGATTGACGCGTTCAAGCAGATCATCGACGACGAGCTGAAGAAGAAGGGCAAGTAGGCCGCTCCTTCGGTTGTTGACTCACTCAGGCCGCCGCGTCCCTTCTGGGATCGGCGGCCTTTTCTTTCGGTGCACGTCGCTGGAGTGGCTTGGGCCTGGCCCGCAGGCTGCACAGGCCCGCATCCTCTCGGAGACCCCGCCATGAAAGTCGACCAAGCCCGCGAACAAGCTGAGAAGCGCGCGTCAGAGGAGTCCGTTCAACGGACGATGATGTCCGCGACTCTGGACGCGCTGAGACGGAAGCCGCTGCCCATCATCAAACCGGTCACGGCCAGCACCTCACGCCTGCCCTCAACCCTGAACGTTCAGGGACTGAAGAAGACCGAATCGCTTCAGAGAGCGCGCTCGCAGATGCACACCGAGGCGAAGCGACTGATCCACGTGAGGGCGGAGGGAATGGGCCACGCCAAGGAGCGACGCGAGGAGCGCCTCATCGAGCGGGTCACTCAGGAGCTGCAGAAGGAAAAGGTACCCGAGCCTCAGCAACCCAACCACCCGCCCATTCCTTTCGAGCTCTCCGGATCAACAAAGTCCAGCGAGCCGACACCTTCTCAGCTGGCCTCTTCCGTCGCCTTGGTGGAACGCATCGAACAGCTCATCCGCTCTGGGCGCCCCGCCCTCTCCTTCTCTCTGGGCGGCAGCTTCAACGCGGACGTGGAGGTGGAACGGACGGGGCGAAACGAAGTCACGCTGCAGATTCGAGGGAAGCGGGGACCTCCCCCGCCTCAAGACCTCTCAAGGCTGCGCGACGAGCTGCAGAGCCGCGGGCTTACGCTCAAGTCCCTGAACGTGAGCTGAACCTTCTCAAGGAGGGTTCATGTCCAGGGCATCGCGCTTGCCTTCCTTCTCCTTGAACTCTTCCGCTTCCGGAAGCGCGTCTTTTTTCTCGGAGATGTTCGGCCACTTGGTCGCGAGGTCCGCGTTCAGCGCGGTGTACTCCTTCCACTTCTCCGGCAGATCCGACTCCGGGAAGATCGCCTTCGTCGGGCACACCGGCTCGCAGGCGCCGCAGTCGATGCATTCGTCCGGGTGAATCACCAGGAAGTTGGCACCCTCGTAGAAGCAGTTGACTGGGCAGACCTCAACGCAGTCGGTGTACTTGCACTTGATGCAGGGCTCGGCGACGACATAGGCCATAACGCTCTCCTGAAGCTCTTCAAAAAACGCAGTGCACAGTAATGCAACGCGCTGCCTCATCACAGTGTTTTGACGACAGCGGCTTAGAGCAACCCTTGGGCTTTCAGCAGCTCCGCCACGAGGATGGCGCCCTTGGCCGCGCCCATCTTGGTGTTGTGGGAAACCAGCACGTACTTGATGCCGTTCTCCAAGACTCCGTCCTCTCGGATTCTGCCGACGCTGGTGGCCATTCCACCGTGGGTGTCGCGATCCAGCCGGGGTTGAGGCCGGAAGGGGTCGTCCAGAACCTCAATCCAACGCGGCGGCGCAGAGGGCAGACGGCGGGAGACCTCGTCCCCTTTCCACTCGCGCATCACCGCGGCGATCTCTTGAGGCGACGCCTTCTTCTTCAGGGAGACGAACACCGCCTCGGTGTGGCCCTCCAAAACCGCGACCCGGGTGCACGTGCAGGAGACGCGCATCGGGTGGGGAGACACCACCTTGCCGCTGAACCCGCCGAGAATCTTCTTGGTCTCGACCTCCACCTTCGCCTCTTCCTTGGGGATGTGCGGCACCACGTTGTCGAGGATGTCCAAGCCAATCACACCGGGCGAGCGACCCGCGCCGGACATCGCCTGCATGGAGGTCATCAGGACTGCCTGCACCCCGAAGGCCTGTTCCAGCGGAGCCAACGTCACCGCCAACCCCGTGGTGGTGCAGTTGGGGATAGGCGCAATGAAGCCTTTGAAGCCCCGCTTTGAGCGTTGCTCCGTGATGAGCGTCGCGTGCGCTGCGTTGACCGGCGGGATCAACAGCGGCACGTCGTCGTCGTAGCGAAACGCGCTAGCAGCGGAGAGGACTGGAATGTCCTTCGCCAACCGAGGCTCAAGCTCTCGAGCCACGTCCGCTTCCACCGCGGAGAACGCTAGATCGTAGTCCTTGGCGTTCACGTTCGCGCCGTCGATGACCTTCAGCTTGGCCACGGCCTCCGGCAGCGGCGCGGCGTCGAACCATGCCAGCATCCCGTTCTGCGCTCGCAACGCGTCCGCGTACATTTTCCCGGCGGAGCGCGGCGACGCGGCCAGACCCGTGACT
>JBQTKE010000345.1:0-5781 GCA_052386435.1 Myxococcaceae bacterium | reverse complement strand
CTTCGGCCTGAAGACGCAGTGGGCAGTGTCGTAAAGAGACCAATCTTTGTGCAGGATGCGCCCCTCGGCTTCCATTCTCCGAAACAGCGGGGTGTTCGGATACGGCGTGAGGATGTGGAAGGTGGCGTTTTCAAGCCGCTGCTCTTCGATCCAGCGGGCCAGATTTTCGAACACATCTGGACCGTCATGGTCGAAGCCCAGAACGAAGCTCCCGTTCACCTGGATGCCGTTTCGGTGGAGGATATCGATCCTTCTCGCATAGTCGTCGGCCTTGGGGCTGCGCTTTCCGGCCGCCCGTATGTTCTCATCGGTGAGGCTCTCGAAGCCGATGAAGACGCCCGTGCATCCGGCGAGCGCCATCTCACGCACCAGGTCCGGTTCGTCGGTGACATCGAGCGTGATGGCGGCGCTCCAGATCTTCTCGACGGGAGCAAGCTTTTGACAGAGCGCCCGAAGATAGCGGCGATTTGAACCGAGATTGTTGTCGATGAAGACGGCGTAAGGATCCCCGGTAGCCGCGAACTCCGATGCTACCTGTTCGGGCGTACGCATCTGGTACTTGATACGTGTATCGCCCGTGGCCAGATAGCAAAAGTCGCAGCGGTTGTGGCATCCCTGCGTTGCGATCAGCGATGCACTGGTCAGAAATCCCCAGCGCGGCAAGATGGAGCGATCGGGCGCCGGATCTTCGACGTAATTTCGATAATCGGCGTAGTACCGCGGCTTGAGCTGGCCTGCCTCAATGTCGCGAAGAATCTGCGGCCAAGTAGGTACTCCGTTGCCGATGGCGATCGCATCAGCATGAGCCTGGACTTCGTCCGGACATGAAAGTGCATGCAGGCCTCCGAGGATGACCGTGCATCCGTGCGCCTTGAACCAGGCTGCGAGCTCGTACGCTCGCTTCGCAAAGGTGAGATGGACGGTGATGCCCACCACCTGAGGAAGCTGGTCGACTGGCGGTGGTCCCTGCAGCAGATTTTCGTCCCAGTACCTGACCTTCCATCCAGTCGGTGTTGCTCCGGCGATGCTCGTCAGCGCCAACGTTGGGGTGAGCACGTGCTTGCCAAAACTGGCATTCACGTCTTTCGCGTAGAAGGGGTTGACCAGCAGAACTGTTCGAGGAACAGGGATACCCATGCTGGCGGGCGGAAGCGTCGGAGCAACCTGCATCGGATCCGGCTTCGTTGGAGCAAAACGCATTGTAAGCCTCCTCATGTGAAAAGAGGCTACGCGCACAGATCGACCCGAGGGGACCAAGAGAGCTGAAAGGTCGGAACTGCTCGCTGAACGGCCGCAAAGGGCACCTTGGACGCGCATCCCAGAGGGCCAAAGACCGCACGTCCGTGGGCCTCACTCTGAATCCGGTTCTTCTCCCGGAGCGCGGCGGAGCCCGAGCCGTTTGCGTAGTTCGCGGGCAGCGGCTCGGGATACCTCGACACAGTGATCACGATGCGTGCGAGCTGTGAAGCCGCCCACCTCGTTTGGCTCCAAGCGCGTAACGTGCTCCAGATTTAGAATGGCCCGACGGTGGACCCGTTCGAAGGCGTCTCGTGGAAGTTTTTCATGCAGGTCTTGTAGCGAAAAATCGGTGAGGTGCTGGCCCTTGGTCGTGAAAATAGTGACCAGTTCGCCTTCCAAAATGGCGTGCGTTATCTCTCGTGGATCAAGAAGAACGATTCCATTGCGGGTTGGAACCGCGAGACGTTTCAATTCGGAGTTGCTCTCGCTCCGACGGTCCCGCTGCTTATTGAGCTCGTCGTGAAATCTTGTAACGGCATCACGTGATCTGGCGCGCTCAAGCGCTTTCTGAAGTCGAGCGGCCTCGATAGGTTTTAAAAGGTAGTCAACGGCTCCAACATCAAATGCGTGGACTGCATGTTCGGTATGGGCAGTACAGAAAATGACGTAGGGCCCATCCGACGGCAGAAGGGCCATGGCATCCAACCCGGTGAGGCCCGGCATTTGGATATCAAGTAAGAGGACATCGATTCCTCCCTGTCGAACTTTTTTCAGCACCTCCTCACCATCGCGGCATTCACCGCAGAGCTCGACATCGGGAATCATCCTGAGCAGTCGGGTGAGACGCTTGCGCGCGATTTCCTCGTCGTCGGCAATAAGCACTCGAAGGGCATTCATCAGACGACAACTCCTGGTTCTGGTCCCTGAACGGGAAGCTCAAGTTCGACCGTGGTCCGCGAACCATTGCCTTGGATGCGAAACCGAGCGCTGCCGGCGTAGGCCAAGGCCAGGCGACGTTCCACCATCGGAATGCCGTCACTACCGGCTCGTGGCCCCTTGTACAGGCCGGGGTTCTCGAGCAAGAGACGAAGCATCGAACCGTCAGACCTGGCGGCGAACCGAATCTCGCCGCGATGACCAGCGGCCGGGCCATGTTTGATGGCATTTTCAGCGAGCGGAAGAAGAATCATCGGCGGCACCTGGATGGAAGCGAGCTGGCTTGAAAGTTCCCATTCAACTGAAAAGGCCGCCGGATCTCGCATTTGATGGAGAGAAAAGAGCGTCTTTAAAAGTTCAATTTCCTTTTCCAAAGGCCAAGTGGGTGACTTCACCCCTTGCAGCACGGTCCGGAGAATGGACGAGAGCTGGAGTACAGCACGTTCTGCTGTCTCGCCGTCCTCGCGGCACCACTCGGCGATCGCATTCAGCGTGTTGAAAAGGAAATGCGGATCCAGGTGCGAGCGCAGCGCGAGAAGCTGCGCCTGTTCTGCTTCTCGTGCGAAAGCCTTGGCGCGGGCTTTCTCCCGAGTGAGGCTTGCTTCCAAACCAATGTCGCGCGCAAGTCCCCATCCTCCAACGAGGAAAAACGCTCCAGAGATGGCAAGGCTTGTTCTGTGGGTAAGAAATGTTACGCCCATGCCCAGTGCCTTTGGGACGACCACTCCAAGCGTGAGAACAACTCCAGCCCCCACGCCGGCGTAGAGGAGAAGACGGATTGCTGTCTGGCCGAGCTCACGATCCTCGGGAAATAGGATTCTCCATGAAAGTGGCGCGATGAACACGAAGGCAATGCACATGAGGACGGCCAGGGGTATTGCCAAGCGATCCCGGCTAAAGCTTCCTTGCGCAGCGATCAGCGGAATGCAGACCACCACGATAGGGAGCAGCCGCCTCGGGAGAACGAGGGCCCCAAGAGTCTCTCGAACGATGGAGCGGCTGGACATCAGTCAAGAAGTAGCAGATCCATCACGAAGTCCGCGAGTTCTGCTCCATAGAGGTTGGGAGACGGCGGTAGCCCTTGCGCTTCCCCACGAGGTTGATCCAGATCGTTCGCAGCAAGATGGAGAAGTCCATCCAGCCCGTTCGCGTCCGGGCGTATTCCGCGTCGAGCTCGGCAGTGATGGCGGCGCCACGGGCGCCACAGACCTGAGCCAAGCCAGTGATGCCGGGAGGAACACCAAACCTGGCCGCGAACGGTGGGTGGGTGGCAACCAACCGGTCAGCATCGGAAGGTGTGAGAGGTCTCGGCCCCACGAGGCTCATTTCTCCAAGAAGGACATTAAGTAATTGGGGAATCTCATCCAGCCCTCGGTGCCGCATCCATGCGCCAAACCGGGTTGGGCGTCGCGACTGAATTTCGGGTTCATCGGTCATGGTGCGCAGCTTCCAGATGCGAAAGGGTCGACGATGACGGCCTACTCTCGGCTGGGTGAAGAACACGGGCCGTCCATCGACGCACAGTACCGCCAGGGCGAGCACAAGGATGAGGCCACCGAAGAATGGCGAGGCGGCCAGGAGGAGCAGGAGATCAAAGGCGCGCTTACTCCTCATCGTAGAGACTCCGATGCGCATCGGTCGCCACAAGTACGATGACGCCGTCGTGCACGAGCGGCGATAGCAGGATAGCCAGGGGCAGCAGGATGGGCGGCGCCAGAAGCCAATCAAAGGTCGAAGCGCCAGGCGACCTCTGATTCATTGTTTCGGGTGAAATGCTCGAGCAGACGAGTTCCATGACGACCTCCTGGTTGATGTAGTGAGTGTCCATGGATCAGTCGCCGCTATGCGCACCTCCTGGCTGAACGGTCGAAATCGGTGAGTGGACGGTCGCTTCGTCTTTCAGCGTGGGGGCGCTGCCGTTCGCACTATCCAAACGGACGTTCGAGCAGCCGCCGCGACCGCTCAGCGTGTTTGGGTCCTTCAGTCGCCGGCTGGCTGGCAAATTTGGGATCATGAACCGACCAACATTACTTCTGGCTTTGACCACGGTGGTTGCCCTTGAGGCCCACCCGCAGGATGTGCCCTCAGACATCAGAGCCCAAGTCCGGTATCTCGAAGGAGCTGTAACACCGAAAATGGCTCGTGCCGCCAGTCGTAGCTTCCCCGAGGGTGAGCTGTTCACGTACGAATTCTTTGGGCTCGCTCTTGCCAACATCGCTGAAACGACGAGAGCACCCGGTGACATCGACAAAGCCATATCGAAGGGGGTGTGGCTGCTCGCGCGTATCGATGAGTCGCTCGAGCACGCTTCGTTCCGCAGAAGGAAGGACCTTCCTGATCGTGGTGGAATCTGTTGGCTGGGCGGACGAAACTTACTTCTGGCGCGCCTCATCCGGCTTTCAGCAGAGCGGATGCCTCAAAGGCTCGTCGAACAGTTTCACCGAGACAGCAACACGCTCCATAGCGTGTTCATGGCTGAGCCATCTGGAGTCCCAGAAACGTTTCGGGGCGAACGATGGCCTGTCGATGGCCTCTTCGCCCTGGAGAGCCTACGCATTCACGACGAGGTTTACGGTACGGCCCTTTCGATGAAGCCGATCCAGCGGTGGGTGCAGACGATGCGCAAGAACCGCGACCGTTCCACGGGTCTGATGCCCTCCTACGTCAACGCCTCCGGCCGAGCACGAGATGTTCCTCGCGGATGTGCGCTGTCGTGGAGCTTGTCAGTTCTTCCGAGACTGGACCCGGTCTTCGCTGCTGAGCAGTGGCTCGCTTACAAGCAGCACTTCCTTGGGGGGTGGCTGGGCCTCCCTGCGTTTCGCGAATATCCGATCGGGGTAGAGCGAAGCGGCGACATCGATTCCGGACCGATCGTCGGTGGACTTGGCATGAGTGCGACGGCCTTTGGGCTGGCGGCCGCCCGTGCAAACGGTGATCTCGAGCTGGCCGAAAAGCTCGAGCGCCTCGGAGAAGTGCTGGGGATGCCGGTAAGCGACCAAAAAGGGAAGCGGTACCTACTCGGCAAAGTCCCATTCTTCGACGTCCTTGCGCTCTGGACAAAGACGGTTCCTGTCCCTGGGCGCCCAGCTCCGCAGGCTCTCTTGGCGAAGTGACGGAGCTCGACCACCTATCGAGTGGGACACTGGAGCGCGCGAATGCCAGCCAGGCGGTCTCCGAGCGACGCGCTCCCAGATTTGATGCCCTTGAGCAAGCGAGCCACGTGCTCTGCCTTCTCGGCCCACTCCGTGAGCTTGGTGGACCCCGAGATACACAGATCGTCAGCACTCGGCTTTCCGTCAAAGCCCAGCGAAGTTAGGGTCCAGGATGCAAGTTTCCACTTCCCAGAGACTTCGTACTTGAAGGGGCGTCCGAAACCATCGTTCAGGACCGGTCCGCTGCCTGCACTTCCGATGGCACCCATTCCCTCGACGAGCAGATGGCCCAGAGGATCAGGACGCGGGAACCCGCCGGACTCACTATGCGGTGAGGAGGAATGAACCGGGAAACTGCGAAAGAGGTCGAGTGGAAAGCGGGCACCCGGGACCTCCGAAGCGAGTACCCGAGGTGCGAAAGGGCGAGCCCGGAGGGACAGAAGGGTCGCTGCGA
>JBQTKE010000344.1:0-2147 GCA_052386435.1 Myxococcaceae bacterium | reverse complement strand
GACTGCGCGCAGCACCTTTCGCTGCGCCTCGGTCAGCGCGTGCTGCCTCTTGAAGTCCTCACCGTGAGCGCGCGCGTTACAGCTCGCCTCCACAAGCTGTTCGCGATGCTCATGGTCAAAGTTCTTGGACGCGCCGTCGGTGACCTTCACGAGAGCGGCGCGGCCCGGGACGGGCACACGGCGCCTGAGAAGCCTGTCGAGCACCTCGCCGGCATGATGACGACCGGTGAAGAACAGGACCACCGTCTGCCCCTCGCTCTCGAGGAGCACGCCGGTGGCGTTGATGCCCGTCCTCACCGTCCGGGTGGACTCGCCGACGAGCTCGAGCGCGGCAATCTCCGCCTGAATCTGCTTGGCGAGGGAGAGGACCATCGAACCGGTGTCGTCGATGCGCAAGGTGGTCGCGCTCTGGATGCCGTGGAGCTCGAGGGCGCGGTAGAGCGGGAGGAGGAGGTCATCGGTCTGGTCGACGACGTGCCACAGGTTGGCGTCGGCCAGTGGGATGCCCCAGCCTGCGTGCAGCGACTCGAGCCGCTTGAACGGCGCGGCGGCGAAGTAGTGCATGACGATGAGCATCGCGCAGGCGGACCAGTCGTAGACGGTGTAGCTGCTCCCGATGCCCTCCAGGATGTCGGTGGGTGCCTCGGCCCGGACCACCCGGCCGCAAACCCGACACCGCGCCTGCTCGAGGTGATGGCACTCGGCGGCGAAGAGCGGCTGGCCGACGACACGGATGACCACCTTCTCGCGGTACCGGGTGAGCCGGCCCAGCCCACAGACCGAACACAGGGCGCCCACCAGCCCGGCCGCCAGCGTGTGGAACAGATGCTTGGCATTGACGAACGCGGAGGCGCCCTTGCGCCCGTGACCCTTCGCCTTCTTCTTCGGGTCCGGCGCCGCCGCACCCGCGGCGGTTTCCTCGTCAGAGGCAGTGGTGTGCTCAGTCGGGAGTTGCGCAGTCGAAGGCACGGCTCCCACGAGCTGGCCCTCGATGACCTTCTCCGCGGGCGCACCAGTCCCAGCCGCGGCCAGCTTCGCCGCCATCCGGTCCTGCTTGCCCTGCATCTTGAGAATGAGCTCGAGGACCAGCGCGCCGCAGATGGTCCAGTCCCCCTCCACCAGCTCCTTGTCCTCTATCCGGCCGAGGAGCTGGTGCAGACCATCGAGGGTGACGTCGATACGGCGGGCCATGGTGCACACCGGTAGAGATCACAACTGGCCCCGCAGCGCTCTGTCATAAATCTTATGCGGGACCGTCGCCGTAGATCTCCTGCTGATCCATGCGCGCTCTCAACGGGCCGACAGTGATGACTGCTTGAGGTCACGCGACCTTTCGCCACAGCTCGGGGAAGTCACAGCTGGCTGGGTCGCCGCCCCAGAGCAAGACTTGAAGCTCCCGAACGAGAAGCTCCGAGGACGGGGTGGACCCATCGCCGATGGGCCATGCGGCGAAACACCCCTTCGACAAGCGTTTCGTGCAGAGCCAGAATCCGGAGCCGTCGTAGTAGAGGATGCGCAGCATGTGCCGCCGCCGGTTGCGGAACACGAAGAGGGCCCCGTCCATCGGCTCCCGCTGAAGCACCGTCCTCGCCACTGCCGCCGTCCCCTCAATGCCGTTCCGGAAGTTGATGGGCTCGTGCATGACCACCACGGTGGCGTTGGCTGGCACCTGAATCATCGCCCACCTCCGGTGCCGCAGCACACCGCGGAGACGACGCCCAGCGCCTCCGGGCTCGGCGAGAAGAGTCGAAGCTTGACCCCGTTGGGCAGCTCCAACTCGGCGAACGGCCGGCCAGCGCCTCCGGCCGCCACGATGTCGATCCGTGAGTACGCGGGCGCCGCAGTCGCACCAGACGGCCCGCTCTTCCTTGGCTGCCCTCTGGTGCCGCGGAGGCGCTCCCTGTCGATGCCCGCCGCGCGCGCCACCTTGCCTTCACCGTGAGCGTCCACGCCTCGACGAGCACGCTCTACCAGGTCCGCGGGGGTGACCTCACGTGCGTGCTTCTTGGTGCTTCTCCACTGCGCGAACGCGGCGCTCAGCTCCTCCAACGAATCGACCATCACGCGTGCTCCTCTCGGCGGTTGTTCTGCCGGGGGACCCTACGTGGCGCCTTCGACCCTGTCGGTCACACTTGCCGGAACGGTAG
>JBQTKE010000343.1:0-3571 GCA_052386435.1 Myxococcaceae bacterium | reverse complement strand
TCGAAGGTCGGGAGTCTCTCTCCCCGGTCCGTCCCGAGAACCGCGGTCGCCTCCACCCGTGCGCGTGCCGCCACTTCTGGGTGGTCTGCGAGGAGATGGAAGACCCAGGTCAGGGTGTTTGCGGTGGTCTCGTGGCCCGCGAGGAAAAGCGTCATCACCTCGTCGCGCACCTGAACGTCACTCATCCGCTCTCCGCTCGATTCGTCCCGGGCGTTGAGCAGCATGTCGAGCAGGTCATCCGTTTGGCCTTCGCCCCGCCGCCGCTCCTCGATGATGCGATAGATGAGGCGGTCCATCGCCCGGGTGGCCCTGGCAAACGCGCGGTTCTCGCGGGTCGGAATTCCTGCGGGCCATTCGAAGAAGGAAGTGACCCTCCGAACCATCGTTGTCATCAGCACCGGCATCGCTTCACCGACCAGCCGGGTGTCGCCGCTGACGTCCGTTGACAGCAACGTCTGGCCAACAATGCGAAGGGTGAGCGCCATCATCTCGGCGGCCACGTCCAACTCCCCTTCGCCCCCTACCTTCACCTCCCAGCCACGGAGCGCAACCTCCGTGCAGCGCACCATCTGATCCGCAAAATGCGAGATCCTGGCCCGGTGAAAGCCAGGCTGGGCGATTCGGCGCTGCCGCAGCCAGAATGCGCCTTCGCTGGTCAGCAGCCCTCTCCCCAGGAGAATCCGAAGCGCATCGAACCCTCGCGTCTGCTTGTTGAAGTTGCCCGAGTGGTCCAGGAGGACATGTTTCACGTGGTCGGGATGGCGCAGCAGGATCAGCTCCCGACCTCCGAGCGGAATCCGAACGGTGTCTCCAAGCTCCCGGACGGCCCGCGTGAACAGCCCGAGAGGATCGCGGCGCAGAGGAAGAAGGTGACCTGTGAGCCACCCGCCCCCTCCCAGTGTGGGGACTCTGGATTTCGGGGGCGTGGCGGAGCAGCTGCTGGCGTAGCTCATGGTTGTCTCGCTTTCCGGCACGAGATAATGTGAGCAATCGCTCAGCTTCTCCACTCGCGTTCCAGGGCCAGGCCGAAGGTCGCGTCGAGAGGGCTATTACAAGGAAAACTCCCCGTTCATCGTCCCTGTCAAGCCACGGTCGAAGCGATCTCACGGCCGCTGCTCACATTTCGCGCGCTGCGAAGGCCCGCGGGCCAGGTGTGCCCTCCATTATGGATCAACCACGCTACCTGACATGATCACCTCCTTGATTTTGTTGAAACAGCTCCTGCTGATTCTCTGAGGACACCCCCGGCAGCGAGAGCCGACCGGTCTTCTTCAGCTGCGCGACGAGCTTGCGCACCGGTTCGGAGTCGAGCGCGCTGCACTGAATCTCCCATGGTGCGAAGGGAGCCAACTGGCTCATCGGCAGCACTCCGGCGGCGACGAGCCGCTGGATGGTGGTGTTGCTTACGTCGAGGTACCGCGCGGCCGCGTTGAAGGTGAGGACGTTTGGATCGCTTACGGTGCGCGTATGCCCGTCGATGCCGTGGTTGCGCCGGGCGGTCTTCACTCCGACTTTGCTCCACGCCATCCCCTTACCGGTGCGCCTGCCCAGCTTGTTCAGCACGCGCGCGATGGCGTCGTCGCTTTGTAGCGCACCGCCATCTTGCGGATAATGTCGAGGTCCTCTTCCGCCGTGCGTTGCGCACCACCGCGGCTCAGTCGCGCGAGCTCGAAGCTCGTATGCACTCCGCCCTTCCAGTGCACGACGAAATTCAGCCGCTCCGCCGACACCTCATTCACTACCACCTCGTCGAGCACGGTGCGGATGATTCTCTTCCTCAGCTCCACCGGGCACGCCGCGTTGTTCCACACCTCGTCGAAGCATTCGCCAGGCGCGAGGAGCTCGTCGCGTTGCTCGTCAGTGAGGGCTGGCCGCTGCGCGCGCGTGGCGGTTAGTTCCGTCTTGGCCTTCTCGAGCAGGCCCAACTTCTCGTTCCACCTTCGCTCGAGCTCGCTCGCCACGAGCCGGTTGCGCGGGTCGACTTCGTTGTACTGCTCGAAGGCGCGCTGAGCTTCGTAGTCCAGCTGCTCGACTTGACGTACACCTTTCGACCGCAGCGGCCGCAGCGCAACAACCCCGCGAGCAACCCTTGCCCTGCGCGCACCGAGCCTACCGACGCGATTGGCTCTTCCCTCATCAATGTTACCGATCAGGGTGGTTGATGGATCTGGGGCCTGATCGGATCCGGCTCGTTGCCGGGTAGGGGCCTTGCAGGTTCGGTGCATGACATCATCCAGCCGGCTCCTGGCGCTCCACGCCCACTGAGGTAGTTGCTCTCGCAGGCCGGAGCTTCGGCGACATCCGCCGCCATACCCTGAGGGAGAAGGTGACCCGGAGCGTGCGGACACACGCTCCAGGTCGGCTCCGCGTTGACCACTGACGAAAACACGGAGCACCCGAGGAAATGTACGAAGCGAGCTCGACGTCAGCGGAAAATCCACGTTCCTGCGTTGCCTCAACCGGATGCACGAGCTGACCAACGGCACGAAGGTGGAAGGGTGCTTGCTCCTCGATGGGCGCGACCTATACGCGCGCCACTTGAACCCCGTGCAGCTGCGTCGCCAAGTAGGGATGGTGTTTCAACGCCCCAACCCGTTTCCCACCATGACCATCGCCGACAATCTCGTCGCGGGGTTCACGCTGAATGGGAAGGGGTTTGATTCGGGGGAGATTGTCGAGCGGTGTTTGCGCCAAGCCGGTTTGTGGGACGAGGTGAAAGATCGACTGCAGACCAGCTCGCTCGCGCTCTCGGGTGGGCAGCAGCAGCGTTTGTGCATCGCTCGGGCGTTGGCGGTGGAACCAGATGTGCTTTTGATGGATGAGCCCGCGAGCGCGCTTGACCCGATCGCCACCGCGCGTTTGGAAGAGCTGATCCACGATCTCAAACACCGCTACACCATCATCATCGTCACCCACTCCATGCATCAGGCCGCGCGCGTCTCATACCGGACCGCGTTTTTCTACATGGGCAAGCTGGTAGAGCACGGGAAGACCGTGGACATCTTCACCAACCCCCGGGAAAAACAGACCGAGGATTACGTCACCGGAAAATTCGGATAGCCGTGACGGGTTGAATGCAGGTTCCCCAATAGGGTACGCAGGCCGCCTTTTTGGAGACGAACCTATGAAGAACCTGTTGGCAGTGTTGGCAGTGGGAATGCTCGTGGCCTGCGGAGGCATGCCGCCGCCGGAATCGGACCTCCCGACGATGCCCGGTGCGCCCGTCAGAGACAGCGACATGGCGGCGGACAGTCAGGGCAGCGGTGGCGGGACCGGTGACGGGCCTTTCAATACAAACGCCAGTGCGCTGACGTGTGGCGCCGGGACGAAGGTCGACAATGACCAGTGCGTTCCGTTGCAAGAGGCCCTGCGCTGCGGAGTGGGAACCGTGCTGGTGGGCGATGAATGCCACCCCGACAGCTCGGTTTGCAGCGTTCTGCCGAACTACTGTTCCAGTAACGTTGACGCATAGGCGACCAGACGCGCGTAGGATCCAGACGGGCCTGTATGCGCGCGAGAGAGTGAATTGGCATTTGCGGGCCAGACACAGCCGCGGTGCCGGTGACCTACG
>JBQTKE010000342.1:0-18188 GCA_052386435.1 Myxococcaceae bacterium | reverse complement strand
GTAGCCTTCTCCGGGCTCAAGGTAGCCGCCATTCACTGCCCAGATGCGACCACGCAGCGAAAGCTCCCAACGCCGGGCGAGGATGAAGCGTCCTTCGAGGATCCCCTGCACGCCCGGACCGATGTGGTAGTCGCGGTCTTTCTCGGGATCGATGCCCAAGCTTCCCGCTGCCGCGAAGCCGAGCGCGCCGACGATCGCGGTGCCTCGAAAATAGAGACCATCCGTGAGCTGCGAGTGGATGGTGGTTCCCATTCCCAAACCGACCGATGAGACGCGCACGATGTTGTTCGCGCCGAAATCGTAGAGCCCGAACATTCCCCACAGCCCTCGCGTGCTGCTCTCGGGTTTTCCGAATTGGCCTCCCAAGAGAAGCCCGCGCACGGAGAGGTTCGCCGAAGGGATGCCAGGGAAGGTCAGCGCTACCGAGGCGTCGAAGTGAGAGAACGGCGCTCGGTAGTGCCAGTCCGGATCGCTGGGCGCGCCGTAGAGGAGCTCGCCGCCAATGACCACTTGCGGACCTTGGTTCACCAGGCTGATTCCGCCCTTATCTCCGGGTGAGACGAAGCGCGTGGCAAGGTTGAGCCCGGTCTCGAAGCGCGCGTGAAACGGCGGCGCGGTCTGGATGGATGAATGATCCACGTCGTCGTTGAAGAGCCAGCGGTTGAACGCGGACGCGGGACTGAGCACCGTCGCCGCGACCTTCGAGTACCAAGTGGGCGGGCCTGCGGAGCCGTCGACGAGGAAGCGGTAGGTGCGGTGCAAGACTTCACCCAAGAGGACGCCACCTAGCGTGGTGGTGATCTGATCATTGATGGAGGGTGCGTCACGTTCGAAGAGGTACTCCCACGCCAGGCTGGCGAAGAAGGTGTAGAGCGAAGATTCCCAGAAGGACATGCCGCTCGAGCGCGCCGCGGTGTGAACCATCGCGCCTTGGTACGGATGCCCGAACTGGTTGGTGAAGAAGTAGTCCACGTCGAAGACCCAACCGTTGCGGCCGTCGAAGTGGGCTTGAATGTCGTCCCAGGTCACGCGCGCGAACGGCTGGCGGGAGACGAGGTTGTTGAACGCGAAGATGGAGAGATCAAACGCGATCCCTTCCAGCGCGGGAATGAAGGGATGCTTCGCGCCACGCCCTGGTTTTTTCCAGACGGGTGTCTCTCGCCAAGCGCGAGGGCTTTCGGTGCTCGGAGCGAGTCGCTCGACTTCTCCGAGCGTGATGCCTCCATCTGACTGCTCCGTCTGCGCGAGGGGTGCATCTTCTTGGGCGATTGTTGCTGTGCCGCCGCCGTGAGCGCGCGACACTCCGCCCTCTGCCTCCGTGGGCGGGTCGGGACTCGACGTTCCAGCATCCACAGAAGCAGGGATTGACCGTGGGGTCGTGCTCCCGCCGTCGACGGAGAACGCGAGCGCGTTGCTCGCGAAGCAGAGCGTGATCAGCAGTCTCACTTGCCGGGGCTCGCTTCCGTCGCGAAGGCCCACTCGCCAACCACGGCGGACATCCACAGAAAGCACGCACCCACGAGCAGGAGCGCCGCGCCGCCAATGGAGTTGCTGAGCCCGCTGCCACGGATCCGCTCTACGTTCTCCGGCGCGGCGCGACGTGCGCTTTCGTACTGAAGCGTGCCAATCGTGAAGAGCACCGCGCCAGCCCCCGCGACGACGCCGCCGATGACGGTCAAGCGCCTTGAACGCTCCGCCGCGCCCAGCGCATAGGTCGGCCTGTCCGCCAGAGGCGTGGGCACCAGCGACGTGTCCGCGAGCGGGGCGTCCGGGGGCGGGCTCGGTGCTGCGCTGGCCTGCGCGAGCAACGCGATGATCAGTAGGGAGGGCACGACGGAGTCAGCCTACTTTCCGTCAGAAAGCCCGCGTCCAGCCTTTGGCCAGTCTGTTGGAAGGTCAAAATCTTGCGGTCCTCACCCGCTGTGTGACGCTGCCGAGCATGACCCAGCGCAGAGCTCGCAACCGCACCGCTGTACGCCTTCCCGTTTCCATTGGCGGTCGCCTTCCCGCCCTCACCGCCGACATCTCGCCCGCAGGCTTTCGCGCGGAGCTGATGACCATGGCCACGTTTCTGCCCGGCTCTCAGGTCCATGGCTTCGTGCTTGAAGGTGACCGCGAGCTGACTTTCCGCGGCGAGGTGACGTGGGCGCAGGCGGGTGATCCGCAAGCGACGATGCAGAGCGAGCTGGGCGTACGCTTTACGGACGTGTCGCCGGAGCTCAAGGCGCTGCTCAAGCAGAAGAAGCGCGCGGCGGCGAAGAAGAAGAAGGCGTAGGACGCAACCAAGCCGCCGAGAATGAGCCACCCATTCACGGGGAGATACCAGCTACTTCTCGGAGGGGCCAGGACTGCGCAGTCTGTCCCAGTATCCCAAATTTGGGATAACTTGAAAATATCCCGTATGAGGTATATCCACCTATCATCCTCGTGGAGGGATATTGAGCACCTTTCTCGTCGGCACGCCCGCTCAACTCGGCAGCATCCTGCGTGGCTTTCGCCAGCAGCGGGGACTCACTCAGAGCGAGCTTGCGGCCCAGCTCGGGCTTGCGCAGAAGACCATCTCTCTTGCCGAGACGAGTCCGGAGCGCCTGACGATTTCTCGCCTGCTTGAGTTGCTCGGTGCGCTGAACGCTGAGCTGACAGTGCGTGATCGAGAGGTTCGCAAGCCGAGCACAGGAGAGTGGTAGCCGTGGGACGTCGCTCCAAGGTCCGGGCGCTCGACGTCTGGATGAACGGTGAGCACGTGGGTCGATGGACCGTCAACCGCGGCGAGCACTCCTTTGCGTACGAGGAGAGTTGGCTGGCGTCTGCGCACCGCCGGCCGCTCTCGCTCTCGCTGCCCCTGCGCCCTCCCGCAGAGCCCTATCGAACGGCTGTGGTGGAGCCCTACTTCGACAACCTGCTTCCCGACAGCAACGACATCCGGCGTCGGATGATGGGCCGGTTTGGCACCGAATCGACCTCCGCCTTCGACCTCCTCGAACAGGCGGGGCGAGATTGCGTGGGAGCCGTGCAACTGTTGCCCGCGGACGCGATTCCCGCGGACGTTCGGCGCATCCGTGGGCGCCCGGTCAAGGACGCGGAGATCGCGAGCATCCTCGCGCGCGTCCGTTCCCCGATGATGGGTATGAACGATGAAGACGACTTTCGGATCTCTTTGGCCGGCGCCCAGGAGAAGACCGCCTTTCTCTGGAACAAGGATGGCTGGTGGGTTCCCGAAGGCACGACGCCCACCACCCATCTGTTCAAGTTGCCCATCCTCTCAGCGGATGCGTCTGCCGTGGATGTCTCCGCCTCTCTCGAGAATGAATGGCTCTGCTCGCAACTGCTGCCGCTGTGCGGGATCGCCTGCGCGAAGAGCGAGCTTCAAACGTTCAAGGGACAGAGCGTGCTCGTCGTCGAGCGTTTCGATCGACAGCGCGCGTCTGAGACCTGGATTCTCAGACGTCCCCAGGAGGATTTCTGTCAGGCGACGGGAACGTTTTCGGGAAGAAAGTACGAGAGCCAAGGCGGACCTGGGCTTCGAGAGATTATGCAGCTGCTGCATGGCTCGACCCAGGCGCTCAAGGACCGGGAGGACTTCTTCCGGACCCATTTCCTCTTCTGGCTGCTCTGCGCCATCGACGGTCACGCCAAGAACTTCAGCGTGTTCATCGAGCGCGAAGGTCGCTTCGCACTGACGCCTCGCTACGACGTGCTCTCCGCCTATCCCTATTTGGGGCGAAAGCAGAACCAGCTCTCGCCGCACAAGGTGAAGATGGCGATGGCGGTGCTTGGCAAGACCCGTCACTACCGGTGGAAAGAGATTCGCGTCGACCACTGGCTCGAGACGGGTCGACAGTGCGGATTGCCGCAGTCCGGGCGCCAATTGATGGAAGAGGTCGCGCACCAGGCCGAAGCCGCAGCGCGCGATCTGAGCTCGCGACTGCCGCGTGGTTTTCCTGTGGCTGTGAGCGAGCCCATCCTGCACGGTCTGGAGAGCGCCGCACGACGCGCCCAAGAGGCCCTCGCCTCTGCCTGAAGTGGTAGGGGCCCGCATTCACCATGCGGAACTTTTTCACCCTGGGAGTCGTGCTGGCGATGAGCGCTCAGGCAGCTCCACAACCTCACGCCGGAAAGATCGCCTCCGGCCTTCGTCGCCTCGGAGTCGTGGGCAGCGTGGTACGTCGCCGCCCATCCGGACGACGAGAACACGAGGCTTCTCGCGTGGCTCGTCGGAGAGCGCCACGTCCGCGCCGGCTACCTGTCACTGACGCGGGGGGACGGCGGTCAGAATCTGATCGGCAGCGAGCAGGACGTGATGCTCGGGCTCATCCGCACGCACGAGCTGCTCGCGGCACGCCGCATTGACGGCGCGGCGCAGCTCTTCACGCGAGCGCGCGACTTCGGCTACTCGAAGACTCCCGAGGAGACGCTGCGCATCTGGGGACACGATGAGGTACTCGCGGATGTGGTCCACGCCATCCGGCGCTTCCGTCCGGATGTGATCATCACGCGGTTCAACACGTCGCCTCCAAACCACGGCCACCACACAGCGTCCGCCCTTCTCGCAGCAGAAGCATTCGCCGCGGCCGCGGACCCCGCGCTTCCCTGAGCAGCTGAAGACGCTGCGTCCCTGGAAGGCGGACCGACTTCTTCACAACGTCTCGACGTGGAGCCTCCAGCACTGCGCTTGAGAGTGCGACAGCCCACTCTTTTCCCCGGGTCGAGATGTGGCTCCAGTCGTTCCAGGGCGGCATCAACCTGAGCAATGCCGGCATCGACGTGTGGGGATTGTTCGATACTTGGGTGCTCTCGGTCATTGGCCCACGACTGGAGATAGTCGCTGCGCTTGATTGGACAGAGTTCGATGCCGATGACCACGCCACCATCACGCTGCACCTCGTGACATCGCACGGTCGAGCCACACCTTTGCTTTGGATGTGCATCCAACTGCTCAAGTTTTCAGAGCCCCGCGTTGGCTACCACTCCCACCCGGATTTTGGGTCCTGGAGAACGACAGTGAACAGCGCTTGGGTACGTGAACTTTGATCTCCTCCGCGCCAAAGACGGTGTTGCTCGTGGAAGACGACGCTTCGCTGCGGGAGGTGGTTCAGGAGCTGCTCGAGTTGGAGGGCCACCACGTTCTGGTCGCCCACGACGGATATGAGGGACTGGCCCGGCTGCAGGCAGGTGGCATCGCGCTCGTTCTGCTCGATGTGGTGATGCCGACCATGGATGGGTTCCAGTTCATGAAGGAGCTGGAGCGTTCTGTGCCCCGACATCCGCCCGTCGTGCTGATGACGGCGCTGGCGCAAGGACGGATTCCGGTGCCACCCAACGCCTGTGCGGTGCTCCGCAAGCCGTTCGACGTGGATGAGCTGCTGAAACTGATCCAAGAACACGCCCTCGCCGCGTAGCAGCGCCGCCGCCGCTTCCGGCGCTTGAATCATCGACTCAGACATGGACCGTGCTGCGCTGAAGGCGTTCCGCGGAAGCACGCGGACCGTCTGCGTCGCGGCGCCGTAAACGCGAAATCGATCAGTTCACGCGCCCTTTGTGCTCCTTGCCTGCGAGATCGCTTGCTCCAGTCGATCTCGCGCCGCATTCAGCACGAACGCGGACGCCGCCGTCGCGCCGTGGCCAGGAGCGCTATCAAGCACGCCGAGAGCGGTCCCTCGAGGGCCGTGCACGCGCATCCAACAGCGAGGGAGCGGTGCTCGAGGGTCGCCGAAGGATTCGCCGCCGGGGTTCCTCCATCCACGGGCGCGACAGCGTCCGGCTGGATCGTTGCCGCTTGGGATGCGTTGCTCAAGCCGCTGCCATTTAAGGTTGAGACCGTGGGAGTCCCGGTGACGCTGTCCCGGTAGTAGATGCGAACAATGCTGATGCGGGCGGGAATTACAAAGCTGCCCCCGCTTGCGGCGGTGGTGCAGGACGGATCGATGAAAAACGCTCCTCCCGTTGAGGTGGACTGCATACTGAAAGGCTGCCCAGCTGCTCCGGCGCTCACGCCGTAGCCGTTCGCGTCCTGCAGTTGGACGATGATGACCGCGGCTGCTGCGCCGCAAGCATCCCGCACCAGGGTGCGCGGTGGAGTCGCGTAGACCAGCCGGGAGGCCGCCGCCGCGTAGGTGAAGAACTGGCTCGAGCTGGCAACCCCGTTCACCACCACGCTGGCTCGGTACATGCCTGTCTTGAGGGTCGCGGGAAGGGTCGCGGTGGCAGACACATCGGTCCAGTCGGCGGTCGGAATCAGCGTCGTCTCTCCGTTCTCGACGCTGCGAAACACGAGCAGCGGAAAGTTCGTCTGGGTGCTCAAGGCGTTGCCGCCTCCGCCCGCGTTGTGGCCAAAGAAGTGTCTTCCTAAGAGGGACACGGACGTCCCGCTCGCGCTAATCGAGCTGAGCACAGGTGTGTAGGCGGCGAGCGCGCCGCGCCCTTCGTCGAAGATGTCGACGTTGGCGACCGCGCCCGACGCGCCCGTTCCACCCGCGAGGAGCACGGAGCCATCGGGCAAGAGCGCTGCGACCTGCGAATCGCGCGAGGGGCCGGAGCTGGTCACGGTGATGAAGGAGTTGTCGACAACATCATAGACGGTGGCGACGAGCGACGCGGCGGGCTGCCTACCCATCCTGGCGACGCGGCTGACCACACCCGACGGATCGCCTAACCCGTTGGACCTCACCGGCTGGGAGGGCCCCGCGGCGACTCAACAACAAGACACCGACCCCCTCCCCGGCAGCGAGGTCGCCGCGGACGGCAACTGGCACCTGGTCGAACAGGCGCTGCGCTCACCGTGGCGCTGCAGGACAGCTTCGGACAGCCGGCACCAACACCCTACGGCCTTGACGGTTCGCTCTCCGCCGGCTCCGGCTCAGGGACGTTCTATTTGGACGACGCGTGCACCGTCGCCTCCGGAACCTTCCGCCTTGCGGCTGGCGCTACGTCAACGACTGCATACTTCCTGCCGCTGGCGGCAGGAAGAGTCGAGCTCACCGCCGCGTACCCGGATTTTCTTCCTGCCACCGCCACGCTCGAGACCACCGCGAGGGTTTCCCGCAGAGTTCTGCGCGTCGGCTGCGGATGCGGCGCGCCGGGCGGCGATCTGCCCTGGCTGGGCGCGCTGATGCTGTTGTCTCGACTCGCCCGGCCTCGACCTCGATGAGAGAACACCTCGCGCTGGTTTGGGCGGATACCCTCTCCGTCCGCTCGAAGTTGACCCCCCAATTGTGACCATGGTTACAGTAATGGTCATGAAGCGTAATAAACCGAAATCGAGTGTGGTTCCGGCGGGAGTGTTCAAGGCCCGGTGCCTCGCGTTGATGGATCAGGTCAGTGAGCTAGGCAGCGAGATCATCATCACCAAGCATGGGCGTGCGGTTGCCAGGCTCACCTCGGTCAGCGCTCACTCTGGTCGCCCATTCGTCGGACGAATGAAAGCGACCGCAGAAGTCTCAGGCGATCTGATTTCTCCCGATTCACCGGACTGGACCGTGGATGCTGATCTCTGAGTTGGCTTACCCCAGGCGGGTTCTCCTCGACACACACGTCTGGGTTTGGGCCGCGCTCGGATTGAAGAGCAAGGTGAAGGATTCGGTCTTCGGCTCCATTGAATTGGCTGCCACGGACCAGCGGCTCTTCATCTCAGCAGCCTGCGTCTGGGAGGTTGCGCTCAAAGTTGCCAAGGGCGTCGGGCACTCGCTCCGCCTGTCCAGCAGTCCGCTTTCCACTCGACCTCCTTCGCCGTTTCGCGGTTCATTTTTCCACTCGGGCCTACGAGTGGGCGATTGGGACGGCCCCGAACCGGTTCGACGTGCAGCCCTTCACGGCAGTCGGGATGGCGACGAGCGCCACCAACGCGTCGCTCACGCTGACCCACGGCGCCACCTACTATGTCGCGGTCCGCGCGACCAACGGCGTGGGGATGACGAGCGCGAGTGTCTCGGACGGAATTGGCATTGGGGTTCCGGCGTCCGCCCCTGGCAGCAGCTGTGGTGCAACCGGCAGCGCGGCGCTGGTGTGGCCGGCGCTCGTGATCAGCGTCGGCGCGTTGTGGCGGCGTAGGCGCCGCACCTTCTGCTGAAAAACCGCGCAAGTTCGGCGGGTTGTCCTCTGCGCTGAAGAATTCGCCCAAATGCGTGCGACGGTTGTGCGCTCGCCGGCACGTCCTGTCCGTAGCCGTCATTTCGCGGCACAAACACGGAGCAGAAGAAACATGAGTGCAGAAATGATTCGCGGAGCCCTCGTTGCGGCGCTGGTCGCGGGGCTCACCGCGTGCGGACCGAATGACACGCCCGACGGGGCGATGGAGTCAGAGCTGCTGCAGCAGACCGACGCGGCGAGCACGAGCATCTACTTCGTGAAGCTCGGCCAGCGCACGCGGCCGTTCAACCTGAGCAAGGGCGCGTGGATCTACTTCAGACTCGCGCCGACGCCGGCGTCCCAGACGCAGGTCCTCTTCGGGCTGCTCGGTGGCACCGGCAATGCGGATCTCTACGCGAGCCAGGGAACCCTCCCCACGTTGAGCGCTCATCAGCTGAGCTCCACCCGAGCAGACTCGGGCGAGCACCTCTCCGTCTCCATGGGCCCTGGCACAGCGCCTTGGTACGTCGGCGTCTACGCGCAGACGGCGGTCGCGGGCATCTCGCTGGCGGCGGAGGTAGACGGGGTGATCGATCCAATCCCCCCGGTGCCCACGATTCCGACCGTGACACCCGTGGCATTGGGAACCCGCACAGCGCCGCTCTCGGGCAAAGCCGGTAGCTGGATTTACTTCCGGGTCACGAACGTCCCCGCCAGAGTGCGTCGGCTGCTCGTCGCGTTCGCCGGCGGCAGCGGCGAAGCAAACCTCTATGCAAGCCACCGGCAACTGCCCACCTCCAGCGCCTTTGAAGCGCGCTCGAGCGCTGCAGGCGCCGGCGATTTCCTGTCCCTCGAAACGGATCCGACCCAGAGCGAATGGATTGTCGGCGTGCACGGTTCTGGCAATTTCGAAGGCGTTTCGCTGGTCGCCGAAGAGGACGCGCCGCTGTCACCGGCTGGGCCGATGTGACGGGCCCGGCTCGCGTCGCGGCGAGGTCACTGGCTACACTGCTCTCAAACGCTCACCTATGTTGCATCCGGACGAGAACGAGATTTCCCGCTTCGTCGAGGGTTCCCTCTCCCTCGTCCAACGTGAGCGAGTCGAGCAGCACTGCGCGGTGTGCCCCGAATGCCGGAGCGTCATCGCCGAGCTGACGCTGTCGAGAAGCCAGGCTCACCGTCCCAACAGCGAAGGACAGACTCCAGAACTTGGCCAAAACCCCTCGAGCCAGCGCTACGTGTTGCAGGATCGGCTTGGCGCAGGAACGATGGGGGTCGTTTACGCCGCGTATGATCGCGAGCTGCAGCGCCGGGTCGCACTGAAGCTGGTGCGCCTGGCGAGTCTTCCGCTTCCCGCACCGGAAGCGCGCACGCTGTTGCTCCGGGAAGCGCACGCCCTGGCACGGGTCTCCCATCCGAACGTCGTCACCATCTTCGACGTCGGCGCGCTGCCGACCGAAGCCGGAGATGCTGTCTATCTGGCGATGGAGCTGGTCGAGGGCCAGACCTTGAAGGATTGGCTTCGCGCAGGGCCACGTCGCACCCGGGAGATCCTCAAGGCGTTCGTCGAAGCCGGACGAGGCCTGAACGCCGTCCATCGCGCAGGGCTGGTTCATCGAGACTTCAAGCCGGAGAACATTCTCGTCGGCGCCGACGGGCGGCCAAGACTGGCGGACTTTGGCCTGGCGCGGTTGCCAACGAGCCCCGAGGTTCGCGAGAAGGCGCCGGCGACAGTTGAGTCACCGGAGAGCACCTATTCCGGCGCACGGGTGGGAACGCCCGCGTACATGTCGCCGGAGCAACTCGCAGGGCGCCGCGCGGACATCCGCTCTGACGTCTTCAGCTTCTGCGTTGCGCTGTATGAAGCACTGGCCGGCGTCAGGCCATTCGTGGGGAGAACTCCGGAGGAGCTAGAGCGAGCGCTCAAGGCGGAGCGACTCGCGGGCGCGAGCGGAACGCGGCGGATTCCGATCCGGGTTCGCCGCTGGCTGGTCCGGGGCCTTCGGTACGATGCCGACGCGAGGTGGCCGTCGCTGGAGCCGCTGCTGACGCTGCTGACGCGCGAGCTGGGGCGCACCCGGCGCATCCTGCTCACGAGCGCGCTCCTGGCGGCCGTCGCGGTTCCAGTCGCGGTGGGCTGGGCAATGAATGAACGTCATCGCTGTGACGATGGCGCGGCGGCGCTGATGGGGATCTGGGATCCGCCACGGCGCGAGCAGTTGCAGGCCGCCTTCCAGAAGCGACTCGAGCTTGGCCAATTCATCCGGGGAGTCCTCGACCAGTACGCACAGCGCTGGACAGAGGGGTACCAGGACGCGTGCCGGGCGACATGGGTCCGCGGCGATCAGTCCCAGGCGGTGCTCGACCTGCGAATGCTCTGCCTGGCTCAAAAGAAAGCGCACCTGCGCGCAGTGGTGGAGCAGCTGAGCACCGCAGACGAGTCGGCTCTGGCCAAGGCCGTGGACGTCACCCAGGGACTGGTCAATGTGGCCGAATGCTCGAACCTGGAGGCTTTGCGACAGCAAACGCCACCCCCGAGCGACACGCGCGTACGCGCAGAGCTGGAGCTTTTGCTCGAGAGCATGAGCCGGCTCAGAGTCCTCAGAGACAGCGGGAAGGCCGCGGACGCTCAGCGGGAGCTGGAGCAACTGCTGCCGCGCGTGACCGCCGTCGGGTACCCCCCACTCGCTGCGAAGTACCTGGAGCTTCGCGGCACACTGAAGGCTCACCAAGGCGCCTACTCCCAGGCGGAAGAGGATTTTCTCAGCGCGGTGCGCGAGTCCGAGCTCGGACGGGACGACCCCGCTCGAGCCCACGCCCTCGCACAGCTCTTCGCGGTCACGTTCACGCTCGAGCGCCGGGAGCAGGCAGCGATCTGGAGCCAGCTGGCTGAGAGCGCAATGGGACGTCTGCAGCGAGCCGAGCCGGGATCCGCCAACGAGCTCGAGCTGGAGCTGCTGCAGTTTCAGGGGCACTTCCTCTGGTCCCAGCGGCGATACGATGCCGCGCTCGTGAAGCTCCGCAGAGCGGTCGAGCTCTCCACCACCGTCTACGGTCCGAACGATCCCATGACAGGTGTCGCAACGGAGGTGCTCGCCCGATACCTGACCAACCTGCGCCGCTTCCGAGAAGCCGAGCCCCTCGCGCGAAGGGCGCTGGCGTTGTACGAGCCCGCTCCGCGCGCCGACGTTCTGACCACCACCCTCATCCGCATCACGCTGGGAAGAGCCCTCTCCGGGATAGGGCGCTACGAGGACGCACTGCAGACGTGGGGCCGGGTGCCCGACGAGTTCAAGGCTTCGCATGCGAAGACCCCCATCGCAGCAGCGGTCTTGGCCAACGAAGCGATGGTGCTCCGGATATTGGGGCGCACGGCAGAGGCCCATGCGCGCTTCGAGCGTGCGCTCGACGCAATGCGAACGAGCGTCGGCGCTTCGAACTCGCTCACACTGACCCTGGAGGGAATGTTCGCGGTGCTCCTCACGGATGAGAACGCGCGCGCCCAGGCGGAGGGGATCGCCCGCCGCATGCTCGAAAGCGCCGTGAAGCAGAACAACCCGCTGCTCGCAGGAGAGGCACATGTCCTCCTGGCGCGAAACGCGTTCAACGCCGGAAAGGTGGAGCTCGCGCGCACTGAGTACCGCGAGGCACTTGCGCGCTACGAGGACCCCGCGCTGAAGGGGCTTCGCGTCCGCTCCCAAGTCGAGCTCGGCAACGTTGAGCAGGCGCGCAACGATGCGCGTGCCGCCGAGGCCCTGGAGCGTGAGGTCCTCCAGTGGGAAGCGGAGGGGCTCGAGATGACCGACCTCGATCGCGGCGAGGCGAGGTTGACGCTCGCATGCGCACTCTGGCGCTCAAGGCAGGCGCCGGACGAGGCCCAGACGCTCGCCAAGCAAGCCATCCCGCTGCTGCACCGCGCTCGCTGGATCGGCGAACAGGTGCTCCGCAGCCACGCGAAGGAGCTCGCCCGACACGGCATCCAGGTCACTTCCGAGTAACTGCCCTCCGGGGCAGCCACCGGTCAGCCCCCGTTCTCGCGAGGTGTCAGGACCTGACGAATGCTGAGGTCCACCTGGCTTCTCAGCAGGCGAACGATGCTCGCCAGCTCCGGTGCGCTGATCTGCGCAGTCGCGCGGAAGGCATTGAGCGTCTGTTCGAGCAACGCCAGTCGAGCGGATGCGAGCCACCGCGCAACGGTGGCGCGATGGACCTTGTACAGCTCGGCAATCTGCTCGAGCGAGAGGCCGTCGACATAGGAGTAGCGCAGCAGGTTTTGTTCCTTCGGCGCCATGGACGTCAACGCGGCGCGAAACGCCTGGCTGAACTCCGCGCGGTAACGCGACTTGAGGAAGGCCAGCTCCGGATCCAGCTCGGAAGCCGGAGTCGCGATCAGCTCCTCTTCCTCGGCGGGGACCTCGCGTTCAGATCGGCCCCGCAACCGGAGGGCCTGGCGAATACCGATCACCCGGACCCAGTCCACCAAGCTGCCGCGTCCCGCATACTCGGCCAGGCGAGGCGGCCGGTCTCCCGCCGACACGAGCAACTCCGAAAGCAGCTTCTGCTTGGTGTCCACGACGTCTTCTTCGGAGAGCCCCATCCGCCGAAGGGGCCGGTCGAGTCTGCTCAGCACGGTGGCTTCCAGGGCTGAGGCTGCACCGGGCCGCCCGTTGAGACACGCGCAGGCCAGATACAGATCGCGTGCGAACAGCGACTCGGGCGCGGCACTGGCCTTCTCCGCAAGACACTCGAGGAACGTGCCGTCATCGAGCTGCAGCGCTGGCCACGCCGCTCGCGCGGATTCGAGCAACGGAAGTAGCGCTTCGAAGTTCAGGGGAATCCTCCTGAGGGGGCCAAGGCTCGGCATGCCCATGAATCTTCGGCGGGAGCAGGTCCGTTGTTTCGACGAGGCAGGATGAATCCCGGCCCGAACGAACCTGACGAACGAATGGAGTCTTCGAGCGGGCAAGACCGCCTTTCGCGCTCAGGAAACGTCGGCGCCCAGTTCGCCACGCGGATCATGTGCTTCGGTCGGAGACCGCTGGGGTAGCACCGGGGGGATCGCCGCATCTGGGTGCCCGGGAGCCCAACGTCCGAACCCTCCTAAAGCTGTTCGGACAAAGCTTCAGAATTGTTTGGGATTCTATGGTCGAGTCGGCTCTGCTGCGGGTGCCCAGCCGTGAGCGCCGCGACACTTGTCTTCCACACGCGACGGCGCGGCCCTGCTCCCACTCGACCGGCGCCGCGCAAGCGCCTACTGATTGTTGAGTCAAGAATGAGAGTGTCCGCTCGCGCACCTTGAGCTCAGCGGGGCACGTACCCCGTCGCTATCCAGGGAGCTGCCGACTGCGCCTCCGCGAATGGCGGCGGGGAACAAAACGCCGGGTAGTAGTAGTAGGGGCCGCTGACCTCCGAACGGAAGTCACCGAAGTCCAGCCCCGTTCCGTTCATCCACTCAGAGCGGCCGTCGGCGTAGTCCACCTTGAACACGTAGCGCAGAGCGCTTGGACGCATGGCTCCCAGCCCCACAGCGTTCGGCCAGGTTTGAAGGAACTGCCCCTGGTTCTGGTAAAAATACACGCGCTCCTTCGGCAGCTCGATTGTCGTCTCGAGAAAACCCCCGGACGTAGGCGCGAGCTCCACCCATTGTTCATCTCGCCACGGCTGCGTCGTGTTCCCGGCGAAAGGGGAGTTCCGAGCGTCCCAGGTCCACTTCATGTAGACGCGCGTGGCGCTTGGCAGGGCGCGTTGGAAGCGCACCGCGTACTTCGGGGTCGCCATCAGGTATTGGTTGGAGAGGGTGGGGGGGCAGTTATCTGGCGCCATGTGAAACGCGACAGCGATCTCCGCGGTCGGGACCCCTTCAGATGCGATGGGGGCTTTGGGCATCCGGTAGGGCAGTTGGTTCAGTGGTCCGTACTCGATGATCGCATTTTCACGGTTGTGAACTTCGTACTGAATTTCGCTGAGTCGCCACTCCGCTCCGTGATTCTTGGCTTTGAAGGCAACCGCAGCCACCGACCTGCCGGCGTAGATGTCGAACTGCTTTCCGCTGCCCGTCATCGAGACCGTCACCTTGAACCGCAGCTCTTCAGCGCCATCCGCTTCCGGGTAGCCGTGTGGATAACAAGAGCTGCCCTCCCAAGACGTGGGGCTGGAGAACGAGACGCCCGTCCCCATCGTTCCGAAGCCCGTGCCGATAATCGAGCCCGACGCTGGATCTCGAAGAGTGGCTTCGACGTGACCGACCTCGAAGTCCACGCGCGTCGTGCATGAGCAGTTGAGGAATCCGCTTTCATCTCGCCGGCAGAAGTTCTCTGCCTTCGGCGTTGCTCGAAAGGCTGTCGCGGCCACCGGGTCCACGGTGATCTTCAACTCCACCGGGGCTGTCCCTGCGGCGCCAGCATCCGTCAACCCAAGGTCTATCTCGCCTTTGAGCCGGATCTCCTGCGCCTGAGCAAGTGCCCGCGCCGCAACCCCTTCAACGTCGTCATCTGTGATCTTCGAAGTGCCGCAAGCCGTGATCGTCAATCCGGCGAGAAGTGACAAATACCCCTTGAACAAACGCATTGGCTTCTCCATCAGTCGAAAAGGACTGGAGATATGCGCCTTCTCGCTTCATCCCGTCGACTGACGATTCCTGAAGTTGTTGTCAGAGCTGGGCGGACGCGGAGCGCGGCATGGCCGACGAGGTCACCGTAGGAAGGGAGAAGAAGAAGACGCTCCCTTTCAGTCCGTTGCTCTCAACGCCAATCTCACCGCCGTGCACTTCCACGGCCCAACGGGCGATCGCGAGCCCAAGCCCCGTTCCACCCCTGCTTCGCGGGCGGCTCGGGTCCACGCGATAAAAACGTTCGAAGACATGCGCCAGGTGGACCAGCGGGACCCCGGGCCCGTCGTCCATCACTTCCACGCGTGCGGTCGAGCCGTTCTTCAGACAGACGCGAAGAACGATTTGGGAGCCCGCGGGCCCAAACTGGATGGCATTGTCGAGAATGTTCGTCAGCGCTCGTCTGAGGAGAGACGCATCCACGGCAACAGTGGGGTCGCCGTCAGTTTCGACCACCAGCGTCTGTCCCTTTTCCTCCGCAAGCACCTCGAGCTGGTTCGCGACATTTCGAGCCAACTCCGAGAGTTTCACAGGCTGCAAGTCGAGGGGATACTGGCCTGCATCGGCTCTCGACAGCGTCAACAAGCTGTCGACAAGCGTTCGTAGACTGTCAGCTTCCTCGAGGATGCTCGAGAGCGCTTCGCGCTGGCCGGAGGTTTCCTCGGGAGAATTCAGCGCAACCTCGCCAAGCGCGCGGATCGCGGCGAGCGGTGTTCGCAGCTCGTGCGACGCATCGGCCGTAAACCGTCTCATCTGTTCGAACGAACGCTCGAGTCTGGCGAACACTTCGTTGAACGTGAGCGCCAATTGGCCCAGCTCGTCGCGCGTGTTGGGGGCGTCGAGCCGTTCGGACAATCTCTGCGCGGTGATGCGACGGGCTTGTTCCGTCATGCGTCTCACTGGCAGCAGGGCGCGCCAGGCGAGGAGGTAGCCGGCAAATCCGGCCAGAAGCACGCTCAAGGGCAATCCCACGCCCATGATCAATCCCAAGCGCTTCAGCTCCGCTCCAACGCGTGCCGCCGAACGTGCCGTCCGCACAACCAACTGCCGGCCGTCAGCTCGGGTGGTGTGGCAGACGGTCCGCAGCTCGAGTCCATCCCTGAGCACAGCGGACTCGTAGTGGAGCCGTCGCGCCTGGCACTTGGCGCTCGGGACCGGGAGAGGAGAGCCCTCGTCGAAGAGGGGACTAGAGGCAACACGTTGCCCCTGGAGACTCCAGACTTCAGAGACCCAGGGGTCGCGTTCCGACACACCGCGCACCGCTTCAGGATTGTGGGCGAGAAAGGCGGTGAGCTCCTCCTCCGTGTTTTCGATGTCCTCGCGCAATTGCCGGTCCAGCTCTGAGAGCAGCGTCCCGCGCAGGACGCCGTAGAGGCCGAGGGAATACAGGCCGAGCACGCCCACGAGCGCGGCGGAGTACCAGAAGGTGAGCCGGACCCGAACTCCCGCACGCTGGAGCAGGGGTTTCACGCCGGCTCTTCCCGGATAATGAAGCCCAACCCACGCACCGTCTGAATCAACCGCGTGCTTTGATCCGTGTCGACCTTCTTGCGCAGCCGCGCAATGTGCACGTCGATGACGTTGTCGATGCTCGTCGCACGTTGGGTTTCTTGCCAGACGTCTCGAGCCAACATCTCTCGCGACACGACGTGCCCCTGGTTTCGCAACAGATACTCCAGGAGCGCGAACTCCCGCTGGGTGAGCTCGAGCGGTTTTCCAGCGCGTTCAACCTTGCGAGTGAGGAGGCTCATCTGAAGGTCTGCGGCGGAGAGCGTCGCCGATGCCGTTTCGTGCGTCTCGATCCGTTGCCCCCGACGAACAAGCGCACGGATGCGCGCGAGCAGCTCCGGGAAGGCGAAGGGCTTGACGAGATAGTCGTCGGCGCCGCTGTCGAGTCCTTCGACGCGGTCCTCGAGACCATCGCGCGCGGTGAGGATGAGCACCGGGATGGCTTCCTGCTTCTTGCGGAGCGTGCGCAGTATCTCGAGCCCGCTTCGTCCCGGAAGCATCAGGTCGAGAAGAATGAGCTCGAAGCGCTCGCTGCTCGCCTGAAAGAAAGCATCCTCGCCCGTTTGCGACCACGTAACGACGTGTCCTTCGGCGGAGAGACCCTGCTCAACAGTCTTTCCAATTCGTGCGTCGTCTTCGACCAATAGAATGCGTGACAGCGGTTGCC
This sequence comes from Myxococcaceae bacterium, assembly GCA_052386435.1. Classification (GTDB taxonomy): domain Bacteria; phylum Myxococcota; class Myxococcia; order Myxococcales; family Myxococcaceae; genus JBQTKE01. The sequence goes on along the minus strand of JBQTKE010000342.1, from coordinate 1,341 downwards.
TCCAGCAACCGACGCATCATGCGCTCGAACAAGGCCGTGCGACAAATCTGACAAAGAATTCAGGATGAGAGGGGATTGGGCCCGAGCCAGCCGGGGCCTATAACCGCCGGCCCAATGAAGCCGCTCACCCTCTTGGGGCTCCTCCTTCTTGCCGCAGTTGTGCCGAAGGGGGTCGATCACTTCGACACGATGCCGGTGGGCGCGGCGCCGCTCGGGTGGAAGTGCGGGGACTCCGGCGCAGGCGGGCCGAAGTGGAGCGTGACCCGCGATGACTCAGCGCCCACCCGTCCCAATGTCCTTCGCGTGAGCGGGCCGGGTGACTTCCCCTGGTGTGTGAAGCCAGACGTCGTCCTCCGCGAAGGGTTCGTCGAGGTGACGCTCAAGGCGCTATCCGGAGAGGAGGACCAGGCAGGCGGCGTTGTCTGGCGCTGGAAGGACGACGGCACCTACTACATCGCTCGAGCGAACGCGCTCGAGCAGAACGTCACGCTCTTTCGTTTCGTGGACGGACACCGGCGGGCCATCAAGAACACCGACGTTCCAGTCTCCGCCCGCGCGTGGCACAAGCTACGGGTCGAATTCGAAGGCGTGCGCGTTCGGGTCTTCTTTGACGGCAAGCGCGTCATTGATGCCGAGGACGTATCCATTTCCGGAGCGGGTGCCGTGGGCGTTTGGAGCAAGGCGGACAGCGCAACGCTATTCGACGGCTTCTCTTACGGTCCGAAGAGCTGAGCAGAAGCCCGCCCAAGGACATCCGCGCGCAGCTCAGCCCGTGGGCCGTGGTCGGCCCGACGGCGGCGGCGAGCTGGTGCGCCATCGGCAGGTGGCAGCTCCTTCTCAAGTGGCCATGACCTGAGTGGGAGCCACGCGCCGGCTTTATGGGAAGTGTCGGCCGACGACGGCCCCTCCGAGACGTGACCGTCCACGTTCCGTATGAGGGGCGGCCTAATCCTCTTCCGCGTGCGCCCGCAACCACTACAGCCGCGCCGCGGGGTCAATGAGCAATGAGTTACTCCAGGTAGGCCACGTCGTTGCCACCCGGGTATTGGTCGTGGATTCTCACCAGCTCTGACTTGGCGAGCGCGCGGATGTCGGCGGTACCGTCTGTGTGCATCAGGCTCAGCAGCGTCAGCTCAGTCTCGTTGCTATCGACGACGGGCATGATGTGCCAGCCGGATCCTCCAAAAGGCGCATTCGAGAGCGAGATCAACGTCGCTACCGTTCCGGCAAGTGTGACCGACAAGGTTGAGTGCGCCGCGTAAACGTCTCCCGGTGGAACACCTACCAGGAGGAGCACGCGTGATGGTCGATTCGTTGGAGGAGCTGGGTACCGCGTTCGCA
>JBQTKE010000341.1:0-5857 GCA_052386435.1 Myxococcaceae bacterium | reverse complement strand
GGCTTCAACCAGCGCATCGCCAACAAGGTGCTGGTGCTGGTGGACGGCCGACCGGAGTGGCAGGACTTTTTGGGCTTCGTGCTCTGGCCCGGAATGCCGGTGGGATTGGAGGAGATCGAACGGATTGAGATCATCCGCGGTCCCGGTTCCGCGTTGTACGGCGCGAACGCGATGTTGGGCGTGATCAATGTGATCACCCGCACGCCAGGTTCCGGTCCCCGCGCGGCGTTCAACGGCAACGCCGGCTCCGGCAAGACCGCGGGCGGATCGTTCGTGGCGTCCGGCGGAGCGAAGGCGCTGCGCTACCGGGTGGGCGCGGGTTTCCAGCAGGCGAACAAGTGGAGCCGCGATTACGCGGACGATCGCACCGACATTGTTCCCACCTCTTCGGACACTGCGCTCGGTCTGCGAGCGATGCGCGGCAACCTCAACTTTGGTTACGACTTCAGCAAGCAGGTGCAGCTCTCCGCGTACGGCGGCGTGAGCAGGATCTACACGGAGCTCTACCCGCTGGGCATTCTCCGCAACTTCTACATCGATGGCGTCGTCGCCTCCGCGAAGACGGAGCTGCGGACCGGGCCGGTCAAGCTCAAGCTCTTCTGGAATCACCTCTCCGCTGAAGCAGGGCCGCAGTATTCAGTGCTGGGACAGCGATCGCTGGTCACCAACGTTCAAGCGAACCTGTTCGACGCCGAGGTGCTGTTCACCCAGCGCTTCAGTCTGCTCGGCGAGCACACGCTCAACGTGGGCGTCTCCGGGCGCTTCAAGCGCGTCAACTGGGACTATCTGGATCAGCCGCGCACCGAGCTTCACCTGGCGGCGTTCTTCTCTGACGAATGGCGGATTTTGGATCCGCTCCGCATCGTGGCGTCCTACCGCGTGGACCGACATCCTCTGTTGAACCTGGGCCAACCCGGCTTCGCCCACTCTCCGCGCGTCTCGCTGCTCTGGTCGGTGGCGAGGAATCACGCGCTGCGGGCCAGCTTCTCCACCGCCTTCCGCGAGCCGACCTTCTTGGAGAGCTACATGGCGGTGCGGGTGCCGGTGCCAGGTGTGCCGGGCACGTCCCTGTTGTCCACCGGAGATCGCGCGCTGCGACCGGAGCGACTCCTCGCGTTCGAGCTGGGCTACCGCGGCGAGGTTCCAGCGCTGGGCATTGAGTGGGATCTGGCGCTGTATCAGAACAACGTCACCGATCTCATTTCGCTCTCGTCGGTCGTTCCAGCGAGCGCGGGGGAGGCCTTCGACAGTCGGAGCCAGAGCTATCTGATCGGCCGCAGCACATTCCAGAACGAACCCGACGCGTACACCGCCCGCGGCGTCGAAGCGGGTCTTAAAGTCTCGCCGGTGGATGGTCTGGATCTTCGCGTCTCTGGTGCGTATCAGGGAATTGTCAGCAGCTCGGGGAGCAGCGCGGACTGCACGCCTTGCGCGTCGGCGCCCGCGTTCAAGGTCAACGGCGGCGCCTCTTATAGAACGCCCATCAACTTGGATTTCTCCGCGGAGGCAGCTTACGTGACGTCGACGCTGTGGCTGCAGCGCGAGCCGTCCCCCGCGGACCCTACTCAGTTCGCGATCCTCAGCTACCCGTTGCCGGGCTACGCGGTGATCAACGCGCGGATTGGCTTCCGGTTCTTCGACAACAAGGCCACTGTCGCGGTGGTGGGTACGAACTTGGGGCCGGCGCATGCGCAGCACCCGTTTGGAAATCTGATCGAGCGCCGCGTGCTCGGAACGTTGACGGTGATCCCATGAAGAGGCTCCTGCTTCTGTGTCTCGTGGGCTGGGGCTGCGAAAGCCCGCCCGTGTTCCCTACGCAGGACCCGCGACAGAACTTCCTCTCTTCGCGCATTGAGGGACAGGTGGTGGTGACGAGCAAGGCGCGCGGGAATGCGATCGTCTTTCTCTACGATACCGCGCGCCCTCCTCCGCCGCTCGGCTCGGGCAGACCGATTTCGTTCTCCGTGGTCTCTGAGTCGGAGCTGTTTGGTGCCGCGTCGAAAGACACCACATCAGGTGGACCGTTCACCGCGCCCTACGCGTTCAGTTTGGTTGGGCGCGGCAGCTATCTGGTTCGTGCCTTCTTGGATCACGACGAATGTGTGATCGCCACGCCGGGCTGCGCTGGCCCGGACTTCAATCCTTGGTACTCCGTCACCTCCGAGCCGAACCGAGGCGACGTGGGAGGCGCCGCGGTGGACGCGCTGACTTTGGTGCCGCGGGTGATCACCATCGCCGATGATGACTTCGGAAACTTGCGCCCCGCGACGGACGTTCAAGTCTCGATCAGCGATACCGCCTTGGTTCCCGCGGACCGTCCCGCGTTCGCGGTCACCGCGGGAGATGCGATCTTCACCGCGGGCACCGCTCAGAAAATTCTCGAGCTGTCGCCAGAGCCTCTGGACTTGGGTGTGGTTCACCAGCGTCAGCCCGTCTTCTTCGCCAAATACGTCGACGACAATGACGATGGCGTCCCGGACGATGCGAACGGAGATGGCGTGGGGGATTTTTGGCCAAAGGTGACCGTGCGCAAGCTCAAGGACACGCCGCCCTACCTCACCGATGAAAACGATGAGGACCGCAATGGCATCCTCGATTCGAGCGGTGCGGACTATCCGTTGCAAGGTGCGCAGGCAGACGGGAAGCCCGACCTCGTCGTGCTCGCCGCGGGGTTCGATCCCGCGCTGGTGGTGCCCGCTCTCACCGACGGTAATGGAAACCCGCGGCTGGATCCGGTGCCCATCCAGAAGCTGCGCTTGGTCTTGAACCTGCGCGCGTTCGACGCATCGCGAAGTCCTCCGGCGCAGCTGGCGGGTGTTCCCCAGGGCCGCTACGCGATCATCGTTCAGCAGTTCACCGGCCAGAGTTGGCGGATCCCGAATGAGCTGCAGACGGCGGTCGCTCCCTCGCGCGGACTGCCTTCGGTGGTGACGCAAGGGTTCACGCTTACCGTTCAGCCGTGAGAAGCCGTCAGCGGTAGCGGAAGTAATGCCCCTTGCGGCGTCGCGCGCACGCAGCCAAGCTGCCCCGTTCGTTTTTCTCGTCGGAGAACTTTCGTGCGCAAGTTTCTGATCTCGCTGTTCTGCCTGTCGTGCGCGACCACACCTTCTTCTGAAATGTCCGTGCATGCTGATTCAAAATCCACGGTGACCGTGCTGGCGCCGCTTCCGGAAGAGGTTCACTTCTCGCAGCTCCGGCAGCTCACCAGCGTGGGCGAGACCGCGGAGGCCTATTGGTCTTTCGACGGCAAACAACTCTCGCTGCAAGCGCGCGCGCCGGACGAAGGCTGCGATCGCATCTACCGGATCAATCCACTGGATCCCTCGCCCAAGCTATCGCCCGTCTCCTCCGGAAAGGGCGCGACCACGTGCTCTCATTTTTTGCCGAACGGCGAGATCATCTACGCGTCGACCCACTTGGCCGGTCCCGAGTGCCCGCCGAAGCCGGACATGCGTCAGGGCTATGTCTGGGCTCTCTACGACAGCTACGACCTCTTCCGCGCCGACGCGGATGGCACCAACGTGCGCCGCCTGACCGAGACGCCGGGCTACGACGCGGAAGGCACCGTCTGCGCGAAGGACGGGTCAATTGTGTTTACGTCCACGCGCGACGGCGACCTCGAGCTTTACCGGATGGATTCTGACGGCAAAAACGTGAAGCGACTGACGCACACGCCCGGTTACGACGGCGGCGCGTTCTTCAACGCGGACTGCACCAAGTTGGTGTGGCGTGCGTCTCGTCCGAAGCCGGGCAAGGAGCTGGAGGATTTCCAAGGGCTACTCGCGAAGGGTTTGGTGCGTCCCTCGAAGTTGGAGCTGTTCGTGGCGAACGCGGATGGCTCTGAGCCGGTTCAGGTCACCTACTTGAACGCCGCTACCTTCGCGCCGTTCTTCTTCCCGGATGGCAAACGGATCCTCTTCTCGTCGAACGCGAGGGATCCGAAAGGACGCGAGTTCAACATCTGGGCGGTGAACGTGGATGGCTCGCAGCTGGAGCAGATCACGTACGCGGCCGGCTTCGATGGCTTCCCCATGTTCTCGCCGGACGGCAAGTGGCTGGCCTTCTCGTCCAACCGCGCCACCGCGCAGGGTCGCAGTGACACCAACCTCTTCGTGACCCAGTGGAAGAACGTTTCACCCGCGAAGGTCGTGGAGACGGGCGCCGAGCGGATTGGCCGCGACATTGCGTGGCTCGCCGCACCGGAGCGTGAGGGGCGCGGCGTAGGAACGAAGGGGCTCGTCGCCGCGGGCGAGTATCTGGAGGCGCGCTTAAAAGAATTGGGGTTGGAGCCCGCGGGAAAAGAGGGATTCCGTAGTCCCTTCCCTGTCACCACCGGCGTCACCGTGAAAGAGACGACCGAGCTGAACGTGGGTGGAGCGACGGTCGCGAAGGACGCGGTCGTCCCCGCTGGCTTCTCCGCGAATGCCACGGTGAAGGGAGAGCTCATCCTCGCCGGCTACGGCATTGATGCAAAGGATCTCAAGGTCGACGACTACGCGAAGAAGAATGTGAAGGGGAAGATCGTCGTGGTTCGCCGCTTCACGCCGGAAGGTGGAGCGTTCGCCGATACCGTCGCGCAGCGCCGCTGGGGAGATCTGCGGCACAAGGCCTGGGTCGCGCGGGAGAAAGGCGCGAAGGCGCTGCTGGTGGTGGATTCGCCGGTGAAGCCGAAGGACGCGCCGGCGGATTGGTCGATGCCGAATGAGGCGCGGCTGCCCGCCCCTGCGCCCGAAGGTTATGGCGACGCAGGGCTTCCAGTCGTCTTCGTGAAACGCGAGGCGTTCGCCCCGACGCTGGCGCTGCTCGAACAGAACAAGAAGGTGAGCGGCGCGGTGACGGTGGCGCTGGAAGGCGCTCAGCAGGACGCGTTCAACGTGGTGGCCCGTCTGCCCGCGCCGGTGATGAACAAGCTCGCGGGAACCATCGTGGTCGGTGCCCATTATGACCACCTCGGTCTGGGCGGACGCGGATCACTGGCACCGGACAAGCACGAAGCGCACGGCGGCGCGGACGACAACGCGTCAGGCACGGCGGCGCTCCTGGAAGTCGCGCGAATCCTCAAGGCGAAGCAGTCGGAGATGAGGCGCGATGTCGTCTTCATCGCGTTCTCCGCTGAGGAGGGCGGCGTGCTCGGCTCCACGGCGTTCACGCGTGAGCCCACCGCGGGACTGAAGCTGCCGGACGTCGTGGGGATGCTGAACATGGACATGGTGGGACGCATGCGCGCCAATCGACTCATTGTGCTGGGAAGCGATTCCGCGGAGGAGTGGAACGGCTTGGTGCAGGCGGCGTGCGACGCGGCACGGGTGGAGTGCACGCTCGGCGGTGATGGCTACGGACCGAGTGACCAGACGCCCTTCTACGCATCAGGCGTCCCGGTGCTGCACTTCTTCACCGGCGCGCACTCCGACTACCACAAGCCCACGGACGAGGCGGCTCGCATCAACGCCGTGGGCACCGCGCGCGTCGCCGACATTGTCGCGGGGACGACCGCTGCGCTCGCGCTGCACAAGGGAAAGCTCGCGTACAAGAAGGTCCCATCTCCCGCGCCGCGCGGAGATCTGCGCAGCTTCAATGCGTCCCTCGGGACCATCCCGGATTACGCGGGACCGACCAGTGGACAGAAGGGCGTGCTGCTCGCGGGCGTGCGCGCAGGTGGTGGAGCGGAAAGGGCCGGCATGAAGCGCGGTGACGTGCTGGTGAAACTGGGCAAGCACGAGATCAGCAGCGTGGAGGACCTCATGTACGCGCTCAACTCGGCGCACCCCGGGGAGACGGTTTCCGCCGTGGTGGTGCGGGAAGGAAAACAGGTGACGCTGGAGACGACGTACCAGGAGAGCCAGCGCCCCCGCTGAAA
>JBQTKE010000340.1:0-2429 GCA_052386435.1 Myxococcaceae bacterium | reverse complement strand
GCCTTCGTGCCCAATAGCAGGGGCTGTGCCAACGCGGCTTCGTTCAACTCGCCGTTTGCGCGGCGATCACCGCCACGACGGCCGTGCTCCCTTCAACCGTCGCCGCGCAAACGCCTATTTGTTAAAGAGCGCGTTGAGCACCGTGGGGGAGTTGCGCTGCCCCTTCTGCTTCTTGATGCCCTCGGCGACCACCTTCGCGTCGACGAAGCCCTTCGACGGCTCATGACAGGTTGCGCACGAGACCGAGTTGTCCGCGGAGAGACGCTGATCCATGAACAGCTTCTCGCCCAGAGCGATCTTCTCCGGCGTGGGCTCTGACCCTTTGGGAACACTCAGCTGCCAGAGCGTCGCCGAGACACCCGGTGGAAGCTTCTCCGGCATGGCTTTGGGTGCGTTCTGAAAGGGCTGGGCCAGCGCGACTTGCGAAAATAAGAGCGCAGCACCTGCCCAACGTTTCACGTCGGGGGTCATCCTCGGCTCCTTGGATCCAATGGCTGTTACGCCCGCGCGAGAGCACCACAGCGCTGCGGGCGTGCCAAAGAAATTCTTATAGTGGCCTGTCCACTAGTCGACGGCGGGGAACGTCACGACGGCCTCGTCGACGAGTTTGGTCGTCATCAGGATAGAGACACCGCCGCCACCTCGCGGCTCTGCTTTCACCGGCGCGGTGTCGCGGGACCAGTCGTCCCCGAAATGGCAATGCAGGCGACGTGCTTCTACCGCTTGCCCCCGAAGGCATCCTTCAAGGCCGCCTCATTCTGATCCGGCTCGGAGAGCGTGGGTTCGCCCGGGAGCGTTCCCGTGTCGTTCACGTCTGACCCAGTCCGCTTCGCGGCAGGCTCAGAAGTCGCGGCCTCTTGCTTCTCGCCCGCCTCGTCCTCCGTCTTCGCTGCGACGTTGCGGCCCGCTGGGCGGTCATCCGTGAAAGCCCAGGTGTAGACCTTCACCTCGCCCTTCTTCACGGACACCATCTCCTGGTGTTCATCCTGGTGATTGACCACGCGGATGCGGTGCGCGCCGGGGGTGACGGTCAGCGTGCGCTTCTTGCCGCCGGTGCCTGCGCGTTTCCCGTCGACGTAGAGGACAGCGGTGCTCGGCTGAACCTCGATCTTCAACTGGGTCTTACCGTTGTTGTTCACGACCGCCTTCGGGGAGGCCGAAAGCGCCACTGCCAGCGCGATTGAGAGAGGTGCCCACATGACCGGGAACCTACTCCTCCGCCCCGCTAGAAAGCCAACTGGACGGGGGGCGGGGCCTGACGCGGTGCTCTAAATGGCAGAAACTGCGTCACGCCGCCGGTAGAGCAGGGCAGCGGAAAACCCGTGCTGCCCTGCCCAAGTGCTCACTTCACCTTCCGGAACGTCGTGGGTCCGGTGATCGCGAGATAGGCCCGGAGCTTCTCGAACTTCTTCTTCCCGAACCCCTTCACCCTCACCAGCTGTTCCGGTCGTTGGAACGGCGTGCGCTCACGGTGCGCGATGATCCGCTCCGCCGCCTTCTCTCCCACGCCCGGAAGCGCATCCAACTCCTGCGCTGTGGCTTGATTGAGATTGAGCGAACCCGCGTACCGAGCGGGAGCCGCCCACGCAGCAGAGGCCCAGAGCAGAGTCGCAAGAATGCCGGCCCTCAATGGCTTGCCTCCGCCAACTCCATGGGCGGCGCCTCGCGCTCAACAGGGGGTGGCAACGTCTCAGCAGCGGGGATGGGAACGGCATCCCTCCGCTCTCCCGCCTCTCGAACGTGCAAGCGCCCATTCATGGGCAAGACGTCCAGCAGCAAGTTCATAGAGCCGTCCTTGTTGATGAACGCGCTCCCCGCCCTCGTCCAGATACTGCCCTTGTCCATCTCCCGAATCGTGAACACCGCGTACCGTTTTCCCAGAACAAACACGACGACCTCCTCAGTGCGGCTTCGGTCCTCAATGACCGAAGCCCCGGCCTTCACCGCCGGGTGACAGGCGCTAGAGCAGCGGGTGTGCCAGGTCCGCTCCCTCTTGAGAGCGCCGTCCACCCCGTACGAGTTTCGCGACGGGTCGTCTCACTGAACGGACGGTCAGACGACGGTGCTGCGGCACGTCGCGGCGACCCGATGGATGCCCCACGGTCGGTGCAGCGGCATACGCGAAGGAGAGCACCCCGCGAGGCGCGGGTTGTTGATGCAACTCCTGCCAAGGAGAATCAGCCCGCGGAGCGCGGTCGCTGCTTGTGGAGCTGCTCCTCCGCCCAGGCCAACGCTTCGTCCAGCGACTCGCAAACGCGGTACGGCTTGGGGATTCGGGTGACCATGACCAACGTCATGACGATGAAGCGCAAGAGAGGAGAGCTGATTACTTAGACCTTGCCAAAGCAGTACTGAGCCAACGCCTCACGGTGAACCCGCTGAAATTCGAGGGTCAGCATTCTCGTGTGCGCGGAGACCATGCCCACGCG
>JBQTKE010000339.1:0-9266 GCA_052386435.1 Myxococcaceae bacterium | reverse complement strand
TCCGTAGCGTCGCCTCGCCGGGCTTGTCCTGACGCGCCTGCCCTCGAGGCAACCTCGATGGACGCGCGCTGGTGGGTTCGCCAAGGAGCAAGGACCCCCTTCTCGACACGCTTGGTTTCCCCTCGGGCATCGGACATTGTTCAGGGCCAACAATGCCGCGGCGTGCGATTCAGTCCCTCTGGCTGTTCTGGACCGTGATCGCGGCTGCGCCTGTCTTCGCGGACACCACCGAAGACCTCGCGGTGGTTCGGCAAAACCTCAAGTACGGTAACTACGAAGAGGCCATGCAGCGCGCGGAGCATGTGCTGGACGCGCCGGGCTTGTCCGTTCCTCTAAGAGTGGATCTCCATCGGCTTGCCGGTGCCGCCGCGTTCAACCTGAAGGAGAAGCGGACCGCGTCGCGACACTTCAGCGCGATGCTGCGCCTGCAACCGGACACGCGGTTGGATCCGTTCGAGTTTCAGCCCCCCATGGTCAGTTTTTTCGAAGACGTGCGGAAGAAGTTGGAGCCGGAGCTGGCGCTGATTCGCCTTCAGCCCAAGACCGAAGCTCTTCCACCAACTGCTGTCGCGGCACCGCCCAAGGCGAGCGGAGCGTCGCCCAAGCTCGAGTCACCCACGGTCCCCACAGCCGTCTCACTCGTCCCGCGCGACCCCGGACTCGCGTATCACTTTCTTCCCTTCGGCATTCCCCAGCTCCGACAAGGCCGCCGCACCGCGGGGATCGTCTTTGGCGCGGGACAAGGGGCCGCCGCGCTGACCAGCTTGGTGACGCTCGTCTCGTACTACGCCGCCGCCTCAAAGCGCCTCACGGACGTGAATGGTGAGTTGGTCACCGAGTGGGGGCTGAGTCCGCGCCTGAAAGGCGCCATCGACACCACACGGATGGTGAACCTGATCTCTTCCATCGCGTTCTACGTGCTCTACGTGAGCGGTGTCGCGGACGCGCTTTTTCACCGCGACGCGCAGACCCCCGGCGTGACGCTCGCACCTTCGTCGAACGGACCTGTCTTGGGCCTGTCGTGGGGGGACGGCAAATGAGGCCGCAACCTGCCGGACTTTACACTCAGGCCACTTGGACGCCGCACGCGCGCCGGGGGAGGCCGGTCCTTCTCCGCGCAGCGTGCGCGCTGCTGTTGTTGGGGCTGACAGGGTGCTTCATCCCGCCCGGTGACGACTATTTCTACAACCGGCCGCCGGTGCTGATCGATGTCCAGCCGCCGGAGGGGATCCTCACGCTCTCCAGCAACACTCAGGATCCCTGTCAGGTGCAACTCACCTTGAGCGCGCAGGTGGAAGATCCGGATCTCGATGACAGGACCTACTACCGCTGGTTCGTGGACGATGTGGCGACGACTGTTGAAGGAGCGCTTCCGGTGGAGAAAAAGCTGCGACGGAGCATCCTCATCTCGTGGAGCTTCCGACCGAAGTACGAGCCGCTGCTCGAGAAGGTGGGAACGCACACGATCGATCTGGTGGTCGCGGACGGCTTCCTTATCGGCAAAAAACCGGAGCAGGACTATGTCCTGCCAGACGGCGGCGTCGTCTTCAAGTTGCGTGACGTGCGTCGCTGGACATTGATCAACCAATCCAGCACGGTGTGCGCGCCGCTCCCTGATTCACCGAACTGACCCGCAGCGAACGCTCGCAGCGAAGGCGGGGTGCGCGGTGAGACCGCAGGGCTGGTTAGTGCGGCTGGGACTCTCCCTGCAGCGCGACCGCCCAGATCTTCCAAGCGCCGTCATTGCCGCGCATCACGATGTACGTCGAGCGTTCCTCTTCGAGCTCTCGCCCCTCCCCATCGAAACAAGGCCAACGCACTTGGACTGACGCCATCTTCTCGGTCAGCCACGTCAGCCGCGTCACCTCGGCTTTCGTGTCGACAATTCCGCGCTGGAGATATTGCTTCGGCCCATTCGCGAAGAATTGTTTCACTTCATCCAGCGAGCCCACGGGTCGCGCAGTCCCCTCGTGGAGAACCAACGAAGGGACTCCCCAGAGCGTTGCGATGGTCTCGGTATCGCCGCGCGTGATGGCGTGCGCGAAACGATCAAGGAGCGCGTGAATCTCCTGCTCTCCTACGTCTTCTTCGACTGCCCAGTTGCCGTTCGGCATCGGCCCTTGCATGGTTCCTCCTCAAGGCATGACCTTCGAGTTGGAAAAATGCGCACGGTTTGTTCTCGCGCCAGCGTGCGAGGTTTCAGGGGACTTTCGCCTTACGCGTTACGCGCCCGCCGCTAAAACGCGGAGACTTCGTCGAGCCGGGTTATCTCAAACGTGCTCGCTCCGGTCTTCTTCACCAGTTGCAGCGCTTGATAGGAAGCACTCGCCTTCGAGATCTCGAGATAGCGTGGCACATTCACTTGCGCGGGCTCGAAAGTGCCGAGCTGCACCCACGTCCCGTTCACTTGTCCCTGCAACTCACCAGACCCGGTGAAACTGAACCCGCGCAACAGAACTTGGGTCAACGCCTTCGGCGCGGAGAACGTGATCGTCACTTTGTCGGGCTTGCTCAGCGCGACGCCTTCCAGCTTTCCGTCGGTGAGGGTGCACGTCGTGGGCGAATTTGTGTATGCGCAGGGCGAGCCGCGGATGACGGACGGCGGCCCTGGAACGCGCTGAACTGCTTCGGCGTCGCTCCAGAACCCCAGCGTGAACTGTTCTTCCACGATGCTGGTCGACGCGCGAACAGCGAGCTCTTCAAAAGACTCGAAGACGGCGTTGCTCAACTGCAACGGCGAGGTCGCGTCGCTCACGCTCCACACTGTCCCTGAGCCACTCCCCACTTGAACCGTGTAGGGAACCTTGTTGACGGCGCGACCCTCGGGGAGCCCCGCGAAGGTCAGCTGCAGCCCGTCGGCCCGCTCAGTGAGGAGCAGCGAGCCGCTCCACCGCTGCAGATCCGGCACGCGAACGTAGTTGTCGGAGACGAGGAAGTCCGCCGTGGATCGCGCGCCGGATTCGCCCATCGCCAGAGAGACCCGAATGCAGCGCTTGGCGTCGTCCGTGTTTTTGTAGGTCTGCTGCGCATCCACCTGTTGGCTGTAGAACCCGGTCTTGTCCGTGGTGACGTTGGTGAAGGGGGCCACTACGTCACAGGTCTTGGTCTCGCTGCGAGAGAGGGTGAGGGTGGTGTTGGCCAGAGGGATCCCGCTCTCGTCCAACGCGTACCCGCTCACCGTGACGCCACGGGTGGGATCAAGAAATGAGGCCGCCCCGCAGTGGGTGAGCGAGGTCCCAAGCAGGCACGCGGCCATGGTGGTGCGAAGACTGGTCACGGTCGGGTGCACCCTAGCACCGTCTGCGCCACGGCTAAGTACCGATAAGTTTTGCAACACTGCGGCGTGGGAGCACGCGTGCGCTCTGACAGAATTGTCACGAACGGACGTGGACACGGAGGTCGCACCGGGCCCAACGGAGCGCGCCTTCAAGGCCTTCCAGCAGCAACTCCAATCCGGCGTCGAACCTTTCAAGAGACGCGCCTGCGTGAAACGGGTTCCCCAGCACCAGCGAGCCCTACATCGCGGGCGAGTAACCCGCGGCTACGACGTAAGGCCTAAGGGGTGAGCACTGAAACACAGACGTTAACCCAGCAGTTTGAGCCAGTTGGCGTAGGGTGTGCGATACCGCCTAAGCTTCTGGCTTTCAGAGTTTCAAGGAGCTGGATGTGCAACGAAGCGCGTGGCTGATGCTGTCTCTGTTAACCGCTCTCCCGGCGAACGCCGGCTGGATTCTTCAGGGCGCGCAGCCAGAGCAGAAGTTGAACAATTCCTGTCTGGTCTATCCGGGCTTCGTCGTGGTGCTCGAGCCGGATGAGGGCGGCTCCGGCGGCGAAGCGGTCTCGGTTCGTCCGCGGGCGAAGGATGAAGAGTTGGATGTCGCGCGCAGTTGCGGCTTCAACGACAGCAACTCGGTGTTCAAGACGCTCCCCAAGGGCAGCTCGCACTTCGCGGGCATGTTCGGGAACGTCGTATTGATCGCTGACGAAGAGATCCGCACCAGCCTCTTCGCTTACGAGCTCCCCAGCGGAAAGGAGCTCTTCGTCGCCCGCAACTGGTCCAAGGGTGAGGTCGACGTGGCGGGGAAAACGGTGAGCTTCTTCGTTCCCGCGCACGCCTCCGACTGTGAGACGTCGCTGCGCGCGCAGAGCGTCTCCGCTCAGGTTTGTCGCAAGCGCGCGGAAGACGCGTTGGCCTGTCTGCGCAAAGCGGACGAGCGTTTCTCCAAGGTGTCTCCCAAGAAGCTGGACTCGGTGCAGTCAAAGAAGGGCGGCGGCAAAGATTGCAGCTTTGACCTGCGTGAGAAGTACCGCTTCGACGCCTCGAAGAAGGTGCTGGAGCCCACGGGCGAAGTCACCGGCGAGATTGGCAGCACGTTGTAATCGCATTCGCTGGATCACGGCCGAATCAAAGTTGAAGGCCGCGGGTACTCCGGCCTCACTTGCTTACTTGGGATGCGCGAGAAAGAACTCGTACGAGATGCGCGTGGCATCCGGCCCAGCGGGATCCGAGTAGGGCGCTCCGGGCTTTCCGCCCGAATACGCGTGCCCCATTCCACTCACCTCGTAGCGCTCGATGGTGCCGGGGCCGAGGAATGTGTCGTGCTGGTATGCGTGTCCGTCAGGAACCAATCCAGACTCGGTGAGGTCGGCGACGGCGTCCATTCCTCCATCCGTCGCGCGTGCGATCGTTCGCGCCCACTGCGTCACCACTCGAGTCGCATTCACTGGCGGCACCACCTCGTCCGCGTCACCTTGAAACACCAACAGCGGGACCGGCCGCTTGAACGTACCCATCGCCGCGTAGGCCAGGTCACCGAGCACGACGGGATCTGGGTTGCCCTGTTCCGTGCAAGGGAAGCCTGCATACGGACAGCCCGAGTGCGCCGCGACGGCAGCGAAGACGTCCGGATACGTGACGCCCAGATTCAGCGCCATCGCCGCGCCCGCGGAGAGGCCGGTGACGTAGATGCGCGAGCGATCGACTTGAAGCTGCTCGGTGATCGCGTCGGTGAGGTCCGCGAGCAAGGACGCCTCGCCCGAAGCGCGCGTCTGATTCGCGGTGACGAACCAGTTCCAGCAGCGGGTCGCATTCGCCGCCACGTTCTGCTCCGGGTAGACGACCGCGAAGCCCCGCTCCTGCGCCAACGCGTCCAGACCGGTCAATTCGGCGAACGAGTCCGCGGTCTGCGTACAACCGTGCAGCGCCACCACCAGCGGCGGCGACGTTCCCGCGTCGAAGCCGCCCGGGCCGAACAGTCGATAGCCGCGCGTGCCGAAGAGGTTGCTCTGCTCTCCGCGGGTCACTTCGCCCTCGGGCAGACCACCGTCGGGGAGAACCTTGAAAGGCGGAGAAGGTGCCGGGCGAATGGGTCCGGGAGGGGGAAACGTCGGCGAGGGAGAACACGCGGTCGCGATCATGACTGCCGCTGCGAGAGCACCCATTCCAACGCTATGCAATGAAACGGCGAACATGGGCGCGACCCTACGCGGAAGCGCCGAGCTGCGAGAACAGCTTCCCGCGCGGGAAGCAGACGCGGAACGTGGTGCCCTCAACTCGTTGGACTCCACTCCTACTGGGGGTTGGACGTACACCCGCCCCGTAAACCACCGAACCTAGGCTTGGTTAACTGTCGGCAATTGGGCTGCGCTCCGAAATTGGACACTCCGGTCCGTCAGCTTGGGGCGCCGGTCGCTTTTGGGCTAAAGGCCCGGCGGCCATGGCGTCCAAGCGCGTACTCGTCGTTCACTTCACCCAGTCTGGGCAGCTGACCGAAGTCCTGCAGCACGTCACTCGAACGTTGCAAGCGGACAGTGGCGTTGAGCTGGATTGGTACAGCATCGTGCCGCAGACGCCGTACCCCTTTCCCTGGACGGGCAAAGACTTCTTCGGCGTCTTTCCCGACTCGGTGAAAGAGGTGCCGTGCGCGCTGCGCGAGGACGCGCCGCTGGGTGAGGGGTACGACCTCATCATCTTGGGTTACCAACCCTGGTTCCTCTCGCCGTCCATCCCCATGACGTCGTTCCTCAAGAGCACTCGCGCGAAGACGGTGGTGAAGGACACGCCGGTGGTCACGGTGATCGCGTGCCGCAACATGTGGATCAGCGGGCAGGAGCGGATGAAGGAATTGATCCGCGACGCGGGCGGCCAGCTCGTCGGCAACATCGCGCTCGATGATCGAAGCGGAAATCTCACCAGTCTGGTCACGCTCTTTCACTGGATGCTCACGGGTAAGCGCGAGCGCGTCTTCGGCGTGCTGCCTCCTCCGGGCGTCGCGCAGGCGGACGTCGCGGCGTCGGAGCAGTTTGGGGCGCCGTTGCTGGCGGCCCTGCTTCGGGGGGATTGGCGCGACTTGCAGTCAGAGCTGGTGGCGCGCGGCGCGGTGGAGATTCGCCCGTACTTGATGACGCTGGAGACGCGGGCGAGGAAGGTCTTCGAGCTGTGGGCGAGCTTTGTGTCTCGCGCTCCGGTGGGCCCCGCGCGCGATCGGCGGCTGGCGCTGTTCCGCAACTACCTGCTCACCGGACTCTTCGTGCTGTCCCCCACCTCTTGGATCGCCACCCAGGTCACCACACCGTTGTTGCGCGGCTCGATCGCGAAACGGCTTCGCTACTTCCGCGACGTGCGCGCGGCCGCTTGAGAGCTCGAGGACGTCACCATGGCCAAGTCCGTCTATATCAACCGCATCTCCCGCTTCCTCCCCAACCGGCCCGTCTCCAATGACGCGCTGGAGAAGTACCTGGGCACGGTGGGCGGACGGCCCTCGCGATCGAAGCGGATCGTCCTCAAGCGGAATCTGATCCAGAACCGGCACTACGCGCTGGATGAAGAGGGCAAGGCGACGCACACCAATGCGCAGCTTACGGCGGAAGCGGTGCGCGGGCTGTTTGACGCGGGCTACTCCGCGGAGGCGGTGGAGGTCTTGGCGTGCGGGACGACCACGCCGGATCAATTTCTCCCGTCGCACGCGTCGATGGTTCACGGCGAGCTGGGCGGCGGGATGCTGGAGGCGATCAGCTTCTCCGGCGCGTGCAACAGCAGCATCAACGCTCTGAAGTACGCGGTGATGTCCGTGCAGAGTGGATCCGCGCGCAACGCGGTGGCCACGGGATCAGAGCGGTTCTCGTCGTGGATCGCGGCGCGCAACTTTGAAGACGAGGCGAAGAAGCTGGAGCAGCTGGAGAGTCTGCCGGTGCTCGCGTTCGAGAAGGACTTCCTGCGCTGGATGCTGAGCGACGGCAGCTCCGCGGTGGGCCTCTCGGACGCGCCGAATGCGAAGGGGCTGTGCTACCGGGTCGAGTGGGTGGAGATCACCTCGTTCGCGCATGAGGTGCCCACGTGCATGTTCGCCGGCGCGGATCGCGATGAGAGCGGGAAGGTGGTCGGGTTTCGCGAGGTGGAGTCGCAGCTGTGGCTGGGCCGGTCGGTGTTTAGCCTGAAGCAAGATGTGCAGCTGTTGGACAAGAACATCGTGCCGCTGGGGATTCGGCACTACCAGAAGGTCATGGCCAAGCGGGACCTGAGCTCGGAGCGCGTGGATCATTTTCTGCCGCACATCTCGTCGATGTATTTCGATCCGAAGACGGACGAGGCGATGCACGCGGTGGGGCTGGGTATTCCCAAGGACCGTTGGTTCGTGAACCTGACGCGCGTGGGAAACATTGGATCCGCGGCGCCGTTCTGCGCGCTGGAGGAGTTGGCGCGCGCGAGGCAGCTCAAGGAGGGGCAGCAGGTTCTGCTCTTCGTTCCGGAGAGCGCGCGCTTCGCCTACGGCTTCGTGCTGCTCACGGTGGTCTCTGTATGAAGAGCGGGGAGGTTCCCCAAGATGAGGCCGCGCTGCTCGATGGCTTCCGCGAAGTGCAGTACGCGGTCAACGAGCAGGGTAAGTACGTCCAGGTGATCAGCAAAGGCTGGGAGCCCAAGGCCGCCGCGCTCGCGCACGCGCTGGAGCTGCATTCGGATCTCGCTCAAGCCACGCGACTTCGCGTCGAGGCGGGGGAGCTCAGCCCGCTCGCGTTCCACATGGACCGGGCGATGATGGACGTCTCGATTCTCGCCGCGTACGCGGATGTGCCGAAGCGCGTAGTGAAGAGGTTGCTCAAGCCGGAGGCGTTTGCCGCGTCGGAGGTGCGGACGCGCGAGCGGTTGGCGAAGGCGCTGAATCTGAGCGTGAGCGCGCTGGGGACGCTGCCGTGAAGCGCTCGGGCGAGGCGGCGATCGCCGAGGGGTCCGCCGCGAGCGCGTCTGTCGTCGGTGCCAGTCAGGCGGCTGCGAGCGCGTCCGGATCGATCGCGATCATCCGCGCCGGCGAGAGCGCAGTGCGCATCGCCTTCGAGCACCGCCAAGCGGCGCACTGTGAGACGGGAGTCACGTCGAACCTGATGCGGTTTCACGGCCGGCGGGTCAGCGAGCCTCTGGTCTTGGGTATCGGCTCGGGTTTGTTCTTCACGTATCTGCCGTTCCTCAAAGTCAACGGCGGGCCGGGACTCTCGTATCGCCCAATGCCGGGACAGATTTTCGCGCGCACGGCGAAGCGGCTGGGGATGGGGATTGTTCGCCGCCGCTTCAAGACGCCGAACGAAGCGATGCGCGCGCTGGACGAGCAGCTTGCGCAAGGCAACCCGGTGGCGTGCCAAGTCGGCGTGTACAACTTGCCGTTCTTTCCTGCCGCGTACCGGTTCCATTTCAACGCGCCCAACCTGGTCTGCTTTGGAAAAGAGGACGGGAAGAACCTGATCAGCGATCCGATCATGGAGAGCGCCCAGCGTCTGACCGAGGAAGAGTTCGTCCGAGTTCGCTTCGCTCAAGGTGTCTTCGCGCCGCGCGGGCACATGTATTACCTGGTTCCAACGGGAGCGGCTCAGCCGGACGTGCGCGAAGCGGTGCGCAAGGGCATTCGGCAGAACGCGCAGTGGATGACCCTCTTCTTCCCCTTGTTCGGCGTGCGCGGGATTCGCACCTTGGCCAGAGGGATGCGCCGTTGGCCGAGTCGACTGGGAGAGCGTGTGGCCGCGCTGTACTTGGGTCAGGTCATTCGGATGCAGGAAGAGATTGGAACGGGTGGGGCGGGCTTCCGTTTCATGTACGCGGCGTTTCTTCAGGAAGCCGCGCCGCTGCTGGGCGAGGCGTCGCTGCTGGACGCGTCGAAAGAGATGACGTCGATCGGCGACGAATGGCGGGACTTCGCGCTCACCGCTGCGCGCATCTACAAGAAGCGCCAGGACCCCAAAGACACCTACGCGGCCGTCTCCGGCATGTTGATGCGGAT
>JBQTKE010000338.1:0-5856 GCA_052386435.1 Myxococcaceae bacterium | reverse complement strand
GGCGCCGTGACGGATGGCTGTCAGGTCAGGTCCGAGGACCCGCACTACGATGGAACCGGTCGTGCCGGTGATGACCTCATCCACTCGCTCGCGAAGGTACGTCTCGACGTCGCGACGAAGGCCAGGGTAGCGCTCGATGGCTAGCCGAACGCGGGCGATGGCTTGGTCATGGTTCTCCGCAGGATCAACGTGTACCCATAGCTCAGCGAAATTCGAACCGACGATCTCGTCTGCGGACTCCGCCCGCCCGAGGTGAGCACCAAAGCTCGTGATGCCGGGTATCGCTCGAAGGTCTCGACTGATGCGCAATGTGGTGCGCTGCAGCGCAGGGAGCGACGTCCCCGGTTGCGCAACCCAGTGCATGAGGAAGTCGTTCTCGCGAAAGTCCGGCAGGAACGCGTTGTCGAGCAAGGAGAAGCCGACGGCTGCCAACGCGAGCAATCCGGCGCCACCGCCCAACAGAAACCGGGGCCACTGAAGGGCCTTCGGCAAGAGCTGTCCGTACCGGGCCTCGAACCATCGCATCAGCGGGGACCGTTTCTGTTGGCCCAGCACGCTCGGGAGGAGCAGCAGGCTCAGCGCAGGCGTGACGGTCAGGGCAACCACCATGCTCGCGACGACACAGAGCGCGTACGAAAGGGCTAATGGGCGGAAGAACGAGCCCGCGACGCCGTCGAGAAACCAGACCGGAAGAAAGACGAGGACCACGATGGCGCTGGCGTACACTACGGCGCTCCGCACCTCGAGCGAGGCGTCGAGCGCGACGGCAAGCGCGGATCGCGGACTTGAAAGGGCCTGGTTCTCTCGGAGCCGACGCAGGATATTCTCGACGTCGATGATCGCGTCATCCACGACCTCGCCGAGCGCGATCACCAGCCCAGCGAGGATCATCGTGTTCAGCGTGCCCCCCGAGGCCCTCAGCACGAGGATCGCGACGCCGAGAGAGAGCGGGATGGCGACGACGCTGATCACCGCGGTGCGCCAACTCCACAAGAAGAGGAACAGGATGAGTACGACGAGAGCGCAGCCGATCGTCATGGCGGTCTCGAGGTTCGAGATGGACCGCTGAATGAAGGACGCTGGGCGGAAGATCGATGCGTCGATGTCTACGCCGGGCAATGCGGGCCGCAGTGCGGCCAGGGCCTCATCGACTCGCTCGGTGATCTTCAGCGTGTTGCCCCACGGTTGCTTCTCGACAATCAAGAGGAGCCCAGGTCGGTCGTTGACGACGGCATCGCCGATCGGTGGCGGATAGCCGTCAACCACCGAGGCGACATCCTTGAGACGAATCACCGCCCCGCCCCTCGCCGCGACCGGAAGCTCCGCGATGTCCAGCGCTGAGGCGGCGACGGGAACGTGCTGTACGGGGATTCGCTGGAGCGGACCATCGAGGTATCCGCCGGGCAGCGGAGCCGTGGCGCCCTGAAGAGCGCGAAGGGCTTCGTCGACGCTGACCCCCGTTGCTTCGAGGCGTGTCGGGTCGATGCGAACCGTGTACTCGCGATCCCGCGCGCCCCAAACCGCGACGTTCGCGACCCCCGGGATGGCCAGCAGGCGAGGACGGACCGTCCAGTGCACCATGTCGGTCAAGTCGGACTGGCTGAGGGTACTTGAAGTGAGACCCACCTTCAGGATTCGGCCAGTGGAAGATACCGGCGCGAGCATGGCTGGAGCACGCACGGAGGCGGGTAACAAGGACTGCGCGCGACTCAGCCGCTCCTGAACGAGCTGCCGCGCCACAAACAGGTCCGTATCGGGCTCGAAGAACACAACGACCGACGAGAGCCCCAGAACCGAGCGCGAGCGAACCGTGGTGGAGAACGACGTGCCGGCGAGAGCGCTCTCGATTGGGGTAGTAACGAGGTTCTCCACCTCGAGACTGGAGAGCCCAGGAGCCTCAGTTTGTACTTCGACCAGGGGCGGCGCGAACTCGGGAAAGGCGTCGATCGGCGCTCGTCGTGCGGCAACGAATCCGGCGACAAGGACGAAGGCGGCCATCCCGGTGACGAGCCGGCGGCCGGTCAGGCAGGCTTCCACCAACCTCCGGATCATCGATCGGCCCCGAGCTCGAAGCCCCAAAGCTCCGTCGCACCCACGCTGACCACCAACGCGCCTTGCGCAAGACCGCGAGCGAGAAGCATCCGTTCACCCTCGCGCCGAATGGGCTCGACGCGTCGCCTACGGAATGACAGCGGCGCGGCTTGCTCGTAGACCCAGGAGCTACCTTCGGCGTCGCGCACGATGGCCGTGAACGGGACGGCCAGCCAAGGTTGCTGGGAAGCGACGACAACCTCGACCAACACTCGCTCGCCAGGCGTCCAGTCGGCCGCGTCGGGGAGCATGAAGAAGCGGTCAACTGTGCCCCGGATGGGATCGGCCGATGGTGGAGCAATCACAGGTGCTAACTGCAGACTCTCAAGGCTCCCGAGCCTCCTCGCGCGCACCTCACGAAGTGTCGCCACCGATTGCGCATCGCTGGCCGCAAACGAAGCCCGAACCCAGCGGCCCGTGCCTGCGATCTCGATCAGCGATGCGCCTTGGGGCACGGACTGGCCGAGCGTCACGCGCACCGTTCGAACGATGCCGTCGACCGGGCTGCGCACCGACAATGCAACGTCGGAGTCGAGTGAACCACTCGCAATCGTACGCAAGCGCGACTCGGCAGCGCTCACGGCTGCGGCAGCCACCTGCTTTTGTGCGCGTGCTTCGTCGAGGTTGCGCTGGCTCCCTGAGCGATCGGCCACCATGGCCTCTGCACGCGTGAATCGAGCATCTGCAAGCACAAGGTCCGCGCGCGCGGTTTCGAGGTCCCTCGTGGCTCGGGCGCGAACATCGCGGTCAACCGAGGCGATCGGGATGAGAGAGAGCAGCGCTTGTCCCGCCCGTACATGCTCGCCGGGCCGCGGGAGCGCTGTCGGTGCCGTCGCGATGCGGCCGCTCGCTGGCGCCGCGAGTACGACGTCTCGGCCAGCAGGGACCATGACCTCGCCTCCGACGATGAAGCTGCGCGACGCAGGGACCTGCTCGACGGGGCCGACTTCGATGCCGAGGGCGGTTGCCGAGTCGGGCCTGAGAACGACCGTCGCCAACCCGTCGAGGGACGTGGGTGGCACGACGGCGGCCGGCGCTCCGCTGGGACCAGGCAGCGATGGATGGGAGTCCGAGCAGGATGCGCCGCCCAGCGCGGCAATCAGTATGGCGATGGCAGGGTGCTTCACGGCGCCTCCATTCCGACAGAACCACCGACCGCGCGCGAAAGCTCTGCCTCGGCCCGCGCCAGCTCGGCGTCGAGCTCGATGCGTCGCAGCCGGGCGTCGGCCTCCCGGCGAAGCGCGTCGATGACGACGAGGTACGACTCGGCGCCGTTTTCGAACGCATGCCGGGCGCCCCTCGAAGCTTCAGCCAGGGCGCGAAGCACCGACTCGTACGCCGCGAGAGACGCCTTGGCGCGCTCCGTGGCCGCACGCGTGGTCGTGACCTCCATCGATACGGTCAAACGAGCGGCTGCGTAGAGATAGCCCGCCCGAGCGACGGCCGCGTCGGCTCGACCGATGCCGCCCTGGTTCTGGGAGAAGATCGGCAGCTCGAGCTGAACACCGGCGCTGAAATTGGGGACCAGCTCGCCGCGGGGAGCCTGTCCGTCGAGCGTGGCAACCAAGGAGAACACCCTCGCTCGCTCCCATCGGCCGCGGGCGGCGGCAGCGTGGATCGCGAACTCCGCGGCTCGAAGATCAGGCCGCTGGCGGAGCGCCTGCGCAACGAGAACGTCTCGTGATGGAAGTTCCCTCTGCCGAGACATCGGTGGAGAAAGGGAAGGCAGCTCGGTCCACGGCGCACCCAGCAAGGCCAGGAGACGGGCGTCCGCGATTTCCGTCTCTCTCCTGGCTCGCGTTACAGCATCGGCAGCAATAGAGGCTTCGGCTTGGACGGGCGTTGCTTCTGCGGGGGCAACTTCTCCCGCGCCGGCGCGGGATTCTGCGACACGGGCGGCGTCGCGCCACGCAGTGGCGGCCGCTTCAAGGACCTCGACCCGTGCCCGAGCAAGCCGAGCATCGGCGTGGGCAAGTCGTACGTCTCGCTCGAGGTTGAGAACAATCTGCACGAGTGACTCGGCGACCCGTTCCAGCTCCCGATTGGCGGCCTTCGTGCGAAACGGAACCTGCCAGATCGCCTCGATGGGCCACGCGAGAAGGAGCGCCAACTGTCGCGGATCGATAGGAGCCAGAAACGACAAGCGAGGATTCGGCGGGCGTCTCGCCTCGTCGAAGTCTGCGAGTGCCGAATCGAGATTGGTCAGCTCCGCTTGCAGCGCAGGACTGCGCCAGAGCGCGATAGCCACGGCTTCGTCTGGATCAACCCCATCACTCGCGGAGGCGTTCGGCGGAAGTGGGTGTGCGGCATCCAGTGACCGTGGGCCGAGTCGATGGCGCGTCCGCTCGGTGGTAGACGTCTCCAGCCACGCTCGGCTGCGCGTCGCCGCTACGCAGCCGGTCAGCCACGCAAGGGCCACGAGACCAACGAGTACGTTCCGGGAGCGCACGCCACAAACTCGCATGGGACGCTGAACCCAACCTGAACGAGCCGCGGGGGACCAGCAGAGAGGAGAGGCCGCGACCTGGCTCCCCTCAGTCCTCGTGGTCGCCGTTCTTCGCTTCTTCCTTCGTCAGCTCCCCGCTTGAGGTGAAGAAGAGCTCGTGCCTCTTCTTTTCGAACTCCACAAGGAGCTCATAGGTGGGCTCTGGCTTGTCGCTGTCTGTGACCTTTTCGATCTTGATAACCTTTGCCTTCGAATACCGAGAGGCCGATAGTCCCTGCCGAACAGCGTCCGGGAACTCCTTCATCGAGATCGTCTTTTCTTCGGTGAGGATCTTTCCCTCCGGGGAAACGATGAGCTCGGTCCGTGTCCCGCCCACTCTCAGCTGGACCTCGTAGACGGTCTTGCCGGCTTCGTCTTCCTGCGCAAAGCCCGTCATGTCTGCCTTCGGATATTTCGCCACGACAGCCGCCAGCACGGGGCCTGGAACCTCCGTCTTCTTGATACGCCTCTCCGCCGCGAGTGCGGGTAAAGCAAGAGCTGATCCCAATGCGATGGCCATGACGGTTCGCGAGCTCATCTCTAAATCTCCTTTCCAGCGGTGGTGGACTGTGTCGAATCGACGCCTTTAAAGCTCGCATGACACGCTGAACACAGCCTGAACGATGGCTCCGTTCAGCGGGGCTGCGTCTCGTCGTCATTTTTCGATCCGACGACCTCAGATGCGTTCGGCTTCTGCGTGTGGGATTGACGCAACGTTCGGCGCGCGGAGCGAACGGCGCCCAGCGCGCGCAGACCCGACGGAGAAACTCGCCGCCGTAAATGCGGTCGTTCCGCCAGCGCTGCGACGCGGCCGCTTCCGTCCACCCGACCAGCTCATGGCGCTCTTCAACACGCCACAGATTATGCAGGGCACAAGACGGACGAAGTCGCAGACAAACGGGCTCTTCAAGAGCGCCCACCGCGTTTTCTTGAGCGCTTGCGCAGCCTCGGTTCCGCCGGCTACCTCGCGGACTTCACTGCGGCGCACCTCGTCGACGGCGTCGCTGGCGAGGCGCTGGACGTGGAATCGGTCAAAGACCTTCTCCGCCTGCGGGGCGACCTCCTCCACGGCCGAGACGAATGCGGCGCTCATGTCCATTGTGATGTGGGTCAGCTTCCTCGTACGCTCCGGTCCGAGCTCCGCGAAGAACTTCTTGAGCGTGTCCGCGCTCTTGCCCTCGCCGGAGAGGCCGGTGATCAGTATGAGCTGCATGTTTTTTTAAACGCGTGACTGGTGGTGCGTGACTGGTACCACGTGACGGGTACTGCGTGACAGGTGA
>JBQTKE010000337.1:0-8633 GCA_052386435.1 Myxococcaceae bacterium | reverse complement strand
AAAGTGCCAGACGTGCCGTGGAATCCACCGAGGGCGTAACCGAGTTGATTGAGTCCGACGTCTTTGAAACCAGCGATGCACTTGACGCAGTCGTTTCGTCGTCGAACTCGCGACTGTAAGGATGGGCATCGAGGCGACGTTCAGCGGGTTCGGAAATACAAGTAAGCCGCGCCGCTCCAGGACAGAAGCGACAGCGAGAGGCCGACGATCGCTATCCAGTGTAGCGCGCGCAGCTCCGGAGCTTTCGATCTCACCAGAACAATCGTGTTCACGATGATCGACGGCACGCCAAAGACGAGAACCGGAAACCAAGAGAGGAGACAGAAGTAAGGAAGGAGGCCGAGCGCTATCCCGGCCCAAGGTAAGGCATCAGGTGGCGGGCTCAGCGGAGCAACGGTTCTAGAGCGGGCGCCCCAGCACGAAGGACAGAGTGGCATCGCGTCGGGCCGGGTCCTTCGTTCGCAATCTGTGCAGATGAAACTTCCGCAGCGCGCACAGAGGCGTGAGGCCGGGGTCGTGGGGTGGTTGGAGCAGAGTGCTTCGTCGTTCGGCTGTGTGCTCATGGAATCGTCGTCGCCGGCTTCGCTGTGGCGATGGCCGCACCTCCGTGCAGCCGTTCCTGAAGCGCGGCTCCAGCGGCGGCGCTTGGCAGGTCGAGGGTGATCGATTCCTTCGTGATGATTCGACAGAAGATCACGTTCTTACCAAGCCGTACGAACACCACGATGCATCCAATGAAACCGAGCACCGGCACTGCGACCCCGGCGCCCACGTCGGAGATCATCGCGAGCGTTGCGAGAAAACAGAACAGGGCGCCGAGCCCAGCCAGCACGCGTGCGGCAAGGCTGCGCCGCCATCGTCGATAGCCTTCTTCAGTGAACGGCAGCTCCCCCTTGGCATTCTTTGTCATGACCATGGCGATGATGAGCGCCACCAGGAGGTTGACGATGAATAGGAAGCCGATCCAGCGCGGGTACCAGCTGAACCTCACCTTCTTGAAGGTGACGTTGCGCGATTCGCCCGTGATGAGACAGACGGACGGGAGGTCAAACGAGCTCAGCTCGTTGATGGGGATGGTGATGATGGAGCGGTTGGCCATGGCTCAAAGAGGATCGTGATGGATTTGGCGGTCAGCTTAGCCGGCCGCTCGGGAGATCCGATGAGAAGTGAGTCTGTTGTATTTCCAGAGCGAGCGCGCTTAGAGACTGCGCAGTGGAAACCGTGGCTCCTGTCAACTCAGCTCAGCTCTTCTCCAGCCGTTGGTTGCTCGACCAGGCGCTTGCCGCGGGCTTCCACCTCGCGGGCTTCGCGAAACCCGATCCCATTCCTCCTGAGTTCCTCGGAGAGTGGGTCGCGGCGGGAATGGCGGCGGATATGGATTGGATGGCGGACCGAACCGCGGAACGCTTGGACGTGCGCGAGCTGCTTCCTTCCGCGAAGACGGTGATCGCTCTGGCGTGCAACTACGCCCATTCAGCGTCCCCAGAGGGATCTCCCGTCGCTCGCTACGCGCAGGGGCGCGACTACCACGCGACGATGAAAGATCGAATGCGCGCCCTGCGACGCGCGCTGAAGGCGAAGCACCCGGAGATCGAAACTTACGGTGGAGTAGACCACGGCCCTTTCATGGAGAAGGTCTGGGCTGCGCGCGCGGGTCTTGGCTACGTGGGGCGCAACGGTTGTTTCATCACGGAGCGGTACGGGTCATACGTCGTCCTCGCTGTGCTCGTCTTAGACGCTGAGGTCGATGCCTACGCCTCCGGTCCGCTCGAGGACAGGTGCGGAGATTGTCAGCTCTGCTTGGGAAGTTGTCCGACCGAGGCGATCGACGATCACCGCCGAGTCGACGCTCGACGCTGTCTCTCGTTTCAAACCATCGAAAACGATGGCCAGGTCGATCTCTCGTTGCGCGCTTCCTTTGATAACACCGTCTTCGGCTGCGACATCTGCCAGGACGTTTGTCCGTTGAACCGAAAGGTCCTGCGTTTGGACGATGCCCGCTTCGCGCCCCGCGCCGTGGCGTCGCTGGGCGTGCGTGAATTGGCGGCTATGACGCAGGAGCAGTACGACGCGCTCGTTCCCGGGACCCCACTGGCTCGCGCGAAGTACGACGGACTTCGACGCAACGCGCTCTACGCACTCGGAGCCGCGAAGGATCGCGCGGCGCGTGCGTTGATGGAACGACTGCAGGGCGATCCCAGTGAAAAGGTCCGCGACGCGGCAACGTGGGCGCTTACCGCGCTGGAGAGCTGAAGCCGCGCTCGAGAATCTCTCGCCGGCTGAAGCGGCTTTGAGCGGCGGACCTTCTCTCACCGCGCTGGGCCGCAAGATTCTCCAGCAAGGCAGACGGTCCGGCGCTACAAGCCTGCGGCCTCCGATGGAACCGCAAGCTCGCTCGCAGAAGCCCGTCTACCTGGCGCTGTTCCTTCACGTGGCGATCAGCTCGGCCACGTATCTGGCGGCGAAGCGGGCGACGATGGAGATCCCCGCGTTCACGCTGACGTTGGTGCGGCTGGCGCTCTCCGGCCTGCTGCTCACCGCGGTTCTACTGGCGACACCGGGGCGTAAACTTCCTCCGCGCGCGCTCTGGCCGAAGTTGATCTTCCTTGGGGTGCTCTGCGGTCCCGTGAATCAGGGCTTCTTCCTCGCAGGTCTCGCAGCCTCACGTCCCGCGCATGCCGCGTTGCTCTATGCGCTGACGCCGGTGGGCATCTACCTTTATATGATGTCACAGAAGCACGAGCAGCTCTCCGCCCGTCGCCTCGTCGGCATCCTGGTGGCGTTCACGGGAGTGCTGGTGCTGTTGCTTGGCCGAGGGCTCGCGGATGCCACCGGTCCACTCTTCGGCGATCTCCTCATCCTGGTCGCTGTGATCGCGTGGGTCGTCTACAGCGCGGAAGGTCGAAGGTTGGTCGCCGAGCATGGACCAATTCGGCTTACCGCATGGACGATGATCGCTGGCTCGATCTGCGTGTTGCCACTGTTCCCTTGGCTGGGAGATCTCTCAGCGGTGGTGCGAGCGTCAATCGTCGCGTGGCTCTGCCTGGCCTTCATCGTCGTCTTCACGTCAGTCATCGCGTACCTGCTCTGGTACTACGCGCTCTCTCGGATGACGGCGTCCAAGGCGGCGGTGTTTTCAAACCTGCAGCCCGTCGCCACGGCGCTGCTCGCGTGGGCCGTGCTGGGTGACGCGATCAACTGGGAGATCGCGGTCGGCGGTCTGCTCGTCCTCGCGGGCGTGCGGGTGACTCAGACGGGTTAGTAGAAACAGAGTGACCGGCTACTGCATCGAGTTGGGGAACACGGAGCGGTAGCCGCCCTTCGACTTCTTCGCCGGTTTCTTCGTGTCCTTGATGAGGTCGTCCATCGGCGCCAGCCCTTCGTCATCAGGCGGAGCTGCGGAGACCTTCTTTGCTGCGGGGGGGAGCTTGGATTCGGCGTCGGGAAGCTCGGGCAACTTAGACGAAGTCTTGGGCAGTGGCGGGAGCTTCGAGTCAGCGTCCGGCAGCTCCGGAAGCTTCGCGGAAGATTTGGGAAGGGGAGGGAGCGGGGCGCCGGTTTCGGAGAGTGGGCGTGAGTTGGCCGCGGACCTGGGCAGTGGCGGAAGTTGGGTGTCATTTTCAGACCGCGCCGACGAGCTGGAAGCGGACTTGGACAACTCGGAAGGTTTCGCCGCCGCTGTGGGGCTCTTCGGAGCCGCGGTCGCGCTGTTCTCCGGCGCAGACGGTCTCCCAAACAGCTCAGGAATCGGGGCGGGAGCCGGGGCCGTGCGCGCGGTGCCCAGCTGTGTCTTCGTTCCTCCGTCGGCGGTCTCCATGGCAGCGCGCTGCTTGAAGAGCTCTTGGTCGCGATCCTGGCGCTCGAACTCCGCGCGCTGCTTCATGTCTTGTTCGCGCCTGAGCGCCTTCTGCTTCTCCAGCGCGGCTTCCTTATGCAGCTCCTTGCAGCGGTTCTTCGAGTCGCGACAGTTGTCGAAGCAGACACCCAGCTGTCCGCGCGTGGAGGTCGCGGTTCCGAATTGGAGGCTGCAGGTCTCCCTACAGGAGTCGATTTCGTCGTCGCAGTCCGGGAGTGTGGGTTCCGCGGAGAGGGTCAATCCCAGAAGGAGCCAAGCGAGTTGCATCGGTCCCCAAGGCTAGCAGCGAAACCACCCCTTCCGCACCCCACGCGAAGACGCGCAGAGGAAGGTTCTGATAACAGGACCTTCATGAACGCCGTCGTCATTCAGCACGAGGAACACGAGGGTCTGGGGCTTTTCGGCCCCGCGCTCGAGCAGGCCGGTTTCAAGCTCCGTCACCGCTTTCGGACCGCAAAGCACGAAGACGTGAGCGCCGACTTGCTGGTCGTGTTGGGCGGCGGAATGGCTGTGTACGAGATGGACCAGCACCCCTTCTTGGCGGAGGAGCAAGCGGTCCTCGCGGAGCGGTTGGCCCAGGGGAAGCCGTGCCTGGGTATCTGTCTGGGCGCGCAGTTAATGGCCGCCGCGACCGGCGCCGAAGTCTTTCCCGGGAAGAACGGCTTCGAAGTGGGCGTGGCCCCCGTGCGGTGGACCGCGCGGGGGCTGGCGGATCCCGTGCTCAAAGGCGTGACGGCGAAGACGCAGGTCGTGCACTGGCACGGCGACACGTACCAGCCGGTGGAGGGCGCGACGCTGCTCGCGTCGACGGATCGCTACACGCAGCAGGGCTTCAAGCTGGGCGATTCGTACGCGTTCCAGTTTCACCTGGAGCTGTCCGCGGACGACTACGAGCGGTGGTTGGCCACAAACGAGGAGGATCTCCTCACGCGAGGGAAGGACCCTGTCGCCCTCAAGGCCGCGTCATCGACTCTGCGAGCGGCCGCCGCGCAACATCAGGGGGTTGTCGAGCGGCTGGTCCATCACTTCAGCCGGTGCGCTCAGAAATGAGATCGCCCCTCTGTCACCTGACGGAGCGAGGATCGAGGGCGGCGCCGGAATTCGTAGATGGATTCCAGAGGTGTGAACCAAACGGAACGTCGAGCGGCATGGAGCTCAAGCTGAGACTGGACCCTGCGAGGTGCTGCTCCGATTTTTGAATTGGGCCATTCACGACGGTCAGAAGTTGGCGCCCGCTCTCGACTACGAGCTGGATCGCTCGGAGAAAAACGGACCAGTCAACCTCACTTCAATCTGCGAGCGATCGCCTTCGCCAATGTGAGCGGTGCCGCGGGGTCCAGCGAGAGGAATAAAGAGGGCTCGACCAGCTCCACTTCTTGAAGTCGTGACTTACCTTCGTTGTCCGTCGCCAGGTCGACGCGCGCGTAGAGCAACTCCCTTTCGCTTTGTCACGCTTTGCCACTAAGGCTGAGTTCGCGCGCTCACGAAGGCGTCTTCCACGACGGTGAGTGCCTGATCGAGGTCCGCTGGCTCGATCGCCAGCGGCATCAGGAAGCGAACACTGTTGCCGAAGGGTCCGGCGCGCATCACGACTACGCCGTGCTCATAGCAGTAGCGGACGATCGCGCCGACAGCATCAGGGTGCGGCTCTTTCGAGCTGCGCTCCTTCACGAGTTCCATCGCGAGCATGCATCCCATGCCGCGTACATCGCCGATGATCTCGTGCTGCTCCTGCAACGCGAGCAGACGCGTGCGCAGCATCTCGCCCAGCTGCTGTGCCTTGGCGCAGAGCTTTCCATCCGCGAACAGCGAGAACACATCCAGCGCAGCCGCGCACGACACGGGATTGCCGCCGAACGTGCCGCCTATCTCAGACGGAGCCGGGGCATCCATGATCTCCGAACGTCCGGTCACGGCAGCGAGAGGGAGTCCTGCCGCAAGACCCTTCGCGCTGATCAGTAGATCAGGAACGAGTCCCAGCTGCTCGCACGCGAAGAGCGTTCCGGTTCGGCCAAACCCGGTCTGCACTTCGTCTGCAATGAGCACGATCCCATGCCGCGTGCACAGCTCTCGCAGTCCTTGCAGGAACTGCGCGGGCGCAGGAATGAAGCCGCCTTCTCCGAGCATCGGTTCGATCACGACAGCCGCGACCTTGTTGAATCCAATCTCGTCGTTGATCTGTTTCTCCAGTTGCGCCAAGCACTCCAGCGAGACCCGAGCCGGATCCGATCCCGTCGGCCAGCGATACACGTCTGGAAACGGCGCGCGGTGGACACCAGGGCAGAACGGACCGAAGCCCTCTTTGTACGACTGCTTCGCGGTGAGCGTCAGCGCCATGTAGGTGCGGCCGTGGAAGGCGTGCTCGAAGCAGACGATCGCCTCTCGTCCCGTGTACGCGCGCGCGATCTTCACCGCGTTCTCAATCGCCTCCGCGCCTGTGTTCGCGAGAAAAGACTTCTTCGGAAACATCCCCGGCGTGAGCCTATTCAGATTCTGCGCGACGCGGACGTAGCCCTCGTAGGGCGTGACGTTGAAGCCCGCGTGGAGAATGCGACCGGCCTGTTCGCGGATCGCCGCGACGACGCTGTCGGGAGTATGTCCCACGTTCACCACGCCTATTCCCGAGGCGAGATCGATCAACACGTTCCCGTCAACGTCTTCGATCAGTGCGCCATGCGCTCGGGCGGCGAAGAGGGGCGTGGTGTGAAACGGGCCGCGGGCCACGTGAGCGTTGCGCTCCGCCATCAGCGCGATGCTTCGAGGACCAGGAAGTGGCGTCTTGAGTTGAAGGGGCAAGGGTCAGTTCCAGGCGAGAGGTGCGGTCAGTAGCTGCGAGGTGGTGGTCAACAGGCGAGGTGCGGTCAGTACCAGGCGAGGGGCGCGGTATCGAGGTTGATGTTGACCTGCTTGGTCTCGAGATAACCCTCGATTCCGTGCAGGCCCAGCTCGCGGCCGAAGCCGCTCTGTTTGTAACCGCCCCAGGGCAGCTCGTTGAAGGTCGGGTGGTACGTGTTCACCCAAGTGATACCGGCGCGCAACGCACGGATCACGCGAAGCGCGCGGGTCACGTCTTGCGTCCACACACCCGCGGCAAGGCCGTACTCGGTGTCGTTCGCGAGCTCGATGGCCTGCTCTTCGTTGTCGAAAGGAATCACCGAGAGCACAGGGCCGAAGATCTCCTCGCGGGCAATTCGCATCGAAGGTTTCACGTCGTCGAAGATCGTCGGCTCTAGAAAGTAGCCCTTCGAAAGATCCGCGGGACGCTTGCCACCACAGACCAGCTTCGCTCCTTCGTCTTTCCCAATCCGGATGTACTCCTCAACCTTGGCGCGGTGCGCTTCGGAGACAAGTGGTCCCATCTTTACGCCCGCGGTCATGCCGTGGCCGAGCTTGATCCGCGGCACCTTCTTGACCATCGCCTCGACGAGCTTCTTGTGCACCGAGCGCTCGACGAGCAGCCGAGATCCCGCGGAGCAGACCTCGCCCTGATTGGCGAAGGCTGCGAAGAGCGCTCCGTCCACCGCTGCCTCAAAATCCGCGTTGGCGAAGACGATGTTCGGATTTTTTCCGCCCAGCTCCAACGAGATCTTCTTGAGATTGCCCGTCGCGCCCGTCATCACCTTGCGTCCCGTCACGGTGCCGCCGGTGAAGGCCACTTTGTCGACGCGCGAATTCGACGCCAGCTCTTCGCCCGCCCCAGCGCCAGGACCGGTGACGATGTTGACCACGCCCGCGGGAAGGTCGGCGGCCGAGATGATCTTCGCCAGCTCCAGCGCGGTAAGCGGGGTGAGCTCCGAAGGTTTGAGGACACAGGTGTTGCCGGCGGCCAACGCCGGCGCGAGCTTCCAGGCGGACATCAGCAACGGGTAGTTCCACGGAATGATCTGCCCGCACACGCCCACCGGCTCGCGCAGCACGAAGCTCATCGAATTCGCCGGCACCTGATAGGTCTCGCCGTGGATCTTCGTCGCGAGCCCGCCGTAGTACTCGAAGCAGTTGGCCGCATCAGTGACGTCGAGCTCCGCCTCCGCCAGCGGCTTGCCACAGCTGCGGACCTCCAACTCCGCCAGCGCCGCGGCCTGCGAGCGAATTCCTTGCGAGATCCGGAACAGCACCTGGCCGCGATCCAAAGCGGTCAACTTCGTCCTCCACGGTCCCCTGTCGAATGCCGAGCGGGCAGCATCGATCGCGGCTGCGACATCTTCGCGGCTCGATTCAGGAACCGACGCCACCACGCTCTCGTCACCAGGATCCTTGAGCTCGCGCGTCTGACCCGACTTCGCGCGGACCCATTCGCCATTCACGAACATCTCATAGCGCTTCATGTCGACTCTCCCAGGACCGCGACACTCAAGAACATGCCCACCACGATGAGCCCAATGCACACCCACTGCAGCGGGGTGATTCGTTCCTTGAGAATGACGCCGGCGAAGCCCAACGTCACCAACGGATACGCGCCGCTCAAGGGTGAAACAACCGAGATCGGACCCAGACGCGACGCGACAATCACCGCCAAGTCGCCCGCCGCCATCATGCCCATGGGAATCGCGGACTGCTTCCACTCGGTTGCGGAGGACTTCTGACCCCGCGTGGTGCTCCAGCCATAGATGCCCAACGTGAGCGCGCCACCCACGCTGTTCATCAATGCGAGGCTTGCTTCATTTGCCAGCGTGGGTGGCGCGCTCACGTTGGGCATCTATGGCTGGAGCACCACGCGGGGTCAGAAGTCCTCCGCAACCGAGTGGAAGCAGTCCGCGATTCCCATGGGCATGATGGC
>JBQTKE010000336.1:0-10121 GCA_052386435.1 Myxococcaceae bacterium | reverse complement strand
ACAGTGCGCACGGCGCTCACTGCAACAACACCGACTGCGTCATGTATTGGGCCAACGAAGGCCCTTCGGGTCTGAGTGATTTCGTGAAGCAATGGGCGACAACCGGCACCAGCATTCTCTTCGGCGCCGAATGTCTGGCGGACGTGAACGCCCTCAAGTGAAGAAGGGTCGCTCCCGGAAACCTCTGGCCAGGAAGAGGTGTTCGAGCTCACCACCGCCAATGAAGCAATGCTCACCCGACGGTGAAGGTTTCGCCGCCGCCTCAGTCCACCGAGGAGGCGCTCGATCTCGAAGCGCGGCCACAGCATGCGGCGGGACAGCTCACTGCGCGAGCATGAGCAGCAGCGCGGCGAGGGCTGCAGCGACCAAGAGCGGCAGCATCATCTCCGCAGGCAACCGATGGTGCGCGTGGAGGAACTGCATTCCCTTGATACCGAACGGGCGGCGACGGCGTGCGCGGCGTGCGAGCACCGAGGCCAGCATGGGCGGCGCCTTCTCGCGCTCCACGTTGCGGACACTCTCGACCGCGCGGTGATAGCGGTCCCAGCCGATGCGACAATCGTTGCAGGCGTCCAGGTGCTGGGTGAGCTTCTGCTCGGACGCAGCGTCCAGCGCTTGATCCGCGTGGGCGAAGAAGAGGCCCTTGGCCTCGCGGTGGGACAGTTCTGCGTTCACGGCTGCGTCTCCTCCAACAGCTCCGCCAATCTCTCCCGCGCTCGGTGGAGCCGGCTCTTCACCGTGCCTTCGGGCAGGTCGGTGATCTCCTGAATCTCTTCGTACGTCAGGCCTTCAAGGTCGCGCAACGCAACGAGCACGCGCTGGTCATTCGGAAGTTTCTCAATCGCGAGCTGCACACGTCGGCGCTCACGCGCGCGGGCCAGCGCTTCATCCGGCGTGGTCGGCGCTCCAGACGCATTCATCAGCTCCGTCTCGGGCACGCTGTCCATCGCTTCAGAGCGACCTCGGCCGCGTCGCTTCAAGTACTTCAGCCGGTTCAGACAGTGGTTCTTGGCGATGCGGAAGATCCACGTCGACAGCTTGGAGTCGTGACGAAACTTTTGAACGTTCTGCAGCACGCTCACGAAGATCTCTTGGGTGAGATCGTTCGCCTCTTCGCGATCGCTGACCATGCGAAAGCAGAAGTCGAAGACGCGGTCCTGGTTCTCCCGCACCACCGACTCGAACGCATCCGCGTCACCACGGCGCAGGCGCGACCAGAGAACGCGATCGCCCGCGGCGGGGTCTACCTCCGGCGTCGTCATCGGCATGTCGAGCGTGCTGCTCGAGGACAAGGGTTTCTCCGCCACGGACGGAGTGAGGATAGGCCGCCCATGCTGGGCACAGACAACAGCAACGCCGAGCCGGTTCCCACGCCTTGCAGGCGGGCAGGACTCCATGCCGTCCCCTTCACCACCGAAGCAGGTAGGCCCCGGTGCTCCCAGGAGGAGTTCTGAGGCCTTACCTTACCCTCGCGGGGAGCGCTGCCGCGCAAGCCGGTTGCGCCCGCGACCCCGGCAACTTGATTCCTGGGTCATGGCGCAGGTCTCGACGAACCGCGAACGGGAAGCCGAAGACACCTTCGCTGGAACGCCTGTTACTCCGGCGCGGAACGGTTGGGGTTCTTCACGCCCAGAAGCTGCGCGGTGATGAACTCTTCCAACTCGCCATCCAGCACGACGTCGACGTTTCCGGTCTCCACGCCGGTCCGCAGGTCCTTCACCATCCGGTACGGCGCCAGCACGTACGAGCGGATCTGCGAGCCGAACGAGATGTCCATCTTCGCCGACTCGGCGGCGTCTCGCGCGGCGGCGCGCTTCTTTAGCTCCAAGTCAAACAGCCGCGCGCGCAAGATCTGAAACGCCATGTCGCGGTTCGCTGATTGGGAACGTTCCGTCTGCGTGGTGATGACGATGTTGGTGGGAAGGTGGCGCAGCTGCGCGGTGGACGAGGTCTTGTTGACCTTCTGGCCCCCGGCTCCTCCACCGCGGATAAATTTCAGCTCGATGTCCTTTTCCGGAATGTCGATCTGAATCGAGTCGTCGACTTCCGGGTACACATCAATCGACGCAAAGCTGGTCTGGCGCCGAGCGTTGGAATCGAACGGGCTGATGCGCACCAAGCGGTGCACGCCGATCTCCGCTTTCAAATACCCGTACGCGTACGGCCCCTCGATTCGAATCGACACGTTCTTGTAGCCCGCCTCTTCACCGGCCACCGCGTCGCTGATTTCGACTTTCCAGCCTTTGCGTTCGCAGTAGCGCGTATACATGCGCAGGAGCATGGACGCCCAATCCATGGACTCGGTGCCGCCGGCGCCCGCGTTGATGTCCATGTAGCAGTTGCTGCGGTCCTGCTCGCCAGAGAGCATCCGCTGCAGCTCCAGCCTGCCGATCTTCTCGTCCACTCCGTCTAAAGACGCCACCGCCTCCTGCAGCGACGCGTCGTCGTTCGCCTCTTTGGCGAGATCAAAGAGCGTGACCGCGTCGTCCAACCCGCGGACCGCCTCGTCCACCTGAGCGACCACGGCCTCCAGCGTGGACTTCTCCTTGAGCAGTCCCTGCGCCTTGGTGTTGTCGTCCCAGAACGTCGGCTGAGCGGAGTCGCGCTCAATCAGCGCGATGCGCGACTTCTTGCGGTCGACGTCAAAGACTCCCCCGGAGCCCGTTGAGGCGCTCCCGAAGCTCGGCCATTCGCTGTGCCGGATCGACTGCCATGGTGTGTCTCCTGAAGGTTTAAGCCCGGCAGGGCTTTACCGGGAAAAGAGGATGGCGGCCAGTGACGCGGCTTTCTGGTCCACCGCGCGGAAGGCGTAGGCCCCCGCGAGTCCAAGGTTGATGGGCAACAGCAGCGCGAACAGACGCCAGTTGTCCTGATGCATGACAGGCACGACTTTGAAAACAACCCCGAGCAGCGAGAGCGCCGCGAGCAGACGGGTCAGTCGCCAGAGCCGGCCGGGGGACTTGCTCTCGCCAAAGGCAAACGCGATGGCCAGAGGGAGCGCCGCCAACGTCAGCGGATTCGCCAAGAACAGGTTCTCGTTGTGGTGGGTCACCGTGTGATCCGTGAAGAACCACATGATGACCAACGCCAGGCCCGGGATCCCCATCACGAACGCGATGAACGCGTGGAGCAGCCCCAACGTCACGCGCGCGGCCTTACGTCCCTGCGCGGCCCACCTTCCTAAGAGCAGCAACAGCGCACCGGTTCCAGTGCCAATGAGCAGCACCCCAGGGCTGTAGT
This sequence comes from Myxococcaceae bacterium, assembly GCA_052386435.1. Classification (GTDB taxonomy): domain Bacteria; phylum Myxococcota; class Myxococcia; order Myxococcales; family Myxococcaceae; genus JBQTKE01. The sequence goes on along the minus strand of JBQTKE010000336.1, from coordinate 6,881 downwards.
TGGGGGGCAAAGCGGGGGGCCCAACCCGCGTGGTGGACTTGTAGAAGTCCAGGCGCTGCGCGACCAGCGGCACCTTCTCGCCCGCTTCGTTGGTGTAGCGCGTGGCGTCCAGTTGGTGCTCCAGCTCATCCGGCAGAAACGCCTCGCCCCACTTCGACAGCGGATGATCGATCTCATTGTTCATCATGAAATCGAGGAAGACGCTCATGGGCGGATCCACCGCGGTGTAGCGCCGCGTGTGCTCGCGCAGAGTCATTCGCCCGGGTCCGCCGTTGGCCGCGTGGAACTGCCCGTCCACCGCGCGGTCGATCTGATCGCGCGGACGCGTCGAGCAGTTGTCCGTGTAGTGCGCGTAGAGGTACGTGCGGTTTTCCGGGAGCACGTTGTCGGCCAGCGCCTTGGCCAGCTGCAGACGCTTGGCGGGCGACAGGTTCAGCTTCTGCAAACGGATGTCGCGGTTCTCGCGCTGGTACATCCCGAAGGTGGGAAGGACCGAGGCGTCGCCCACCCAGAACTCAAGTCGACCGCGCGCGAACCGGCCGAGCATTCCTTCGTCGAAGGAGAACATCCCGTAATTGTAGAGGCGCCGTTGCTTGAGCCGCGCGTCCTCCACGATCAGCGCGGTGTGTCCCCACCACGAGATGACCTCTGGACCTGGCCCGAACGTCACCAGGGTCACGCTGAGATCTTCCCCTTGGCTCTCGCCGGTGCCCCAGGGAGGCAGGTTCTGGGCCAAGGCGCCCGCTGAGAGCACGAACGCCAGGAGCAAGGTCTGACAGGTTCGAAATTTCACAGCGGGAGAGCTTTAGCACGACCCGCTCACAGGCGCTCTTCACCGAAAGAGCAGATCTTCGATCTCGCGCAACGTCTCCGCGTCGTCGCCAATCATCTCTTTCATCGCCTGAATTCTCCGGGCCACCACTCGGGCAATCTTCTCTTCAACCGTGTCGTCCGCGAACGTCCAATAGACTTGAGCGAAGCGCCCATCGCGGTGACAGCGACCTTCAATCTGGGCCATCTGAATCGCCGACCAACGCAGGTCGTGGATGATCTCCGAGCGCGGCGCGTCGTTGTGCTCGCCCTGATGGAGCGAGATGCCCTCTTCGACGGTGAAGAGGACGACGCGCGCTTCGCCCTTCTGAAAGCGCAGACGCTCACGCTCGCGCTCGGACGCAGAGAGTCCGCCGTGGATGACCGCGCAGGGTACACCCCCTATCCCGTTCTCCAGCAACTCGCGCAGGGCGTTGAGCGTTTCGATGAAGGACACAGAGACGGCGACCTGGTGCCCGTTGTCGAGGAGCTCGCGCGCCAGCTCGCGGGTTCCTTCAGCACGAATGAGCGAGCTCTTCTGACGCAGACGCAACGACGCGGCCAACGCGGTCTTCGGATCTTTTCCCTTCGGCGCCAGCGCCATCTCTTCGCGGCAGTCGCTTCGGCCACCCGCCCAGTCCCACTTGCCGAACTTTCCGCGGGTGACACCCAGCTTTTGATCGAGACACCACTGTTCGAAATCTTTGAGGTCGGCCGCCTTCGCTCGAAAGGAACGTCCAAGACATGCATGCGCTGGGGTGGCGGCTGCACCTTCGGGGTGGCACGGCGGACCGGAGCTGAGGCAATTCGCTTCATCGGGGCGCGGTTCACGCCCTGGGCGTAGCACGGGTTTTGGAGTGCGCCGCTTTTTTGGCGGGGCGGGTGTTCTTGGCCGCAACCCAGTGGAGTTGAGGTTTAGGCGGGTGACCCGCCAGTTCTTGCGTAGTGCGACGCGCGGTGAATGCTGGGACGAGGTTCCACCGCTTCGACCGACTCAACCGTCGAGCATTCCGCCTTCGCCAAGTAGCAGCCGTTCGGCCGCGCTCATCTTCGCGGCGTCGGCTTTGCGGTGATGGTCGTGCCCGAGCAGATGCAGAAGACCGTGCGCCAGATAGCGGCGCAGCTCGTCCGGCACCGTCCGATCGAATGCCTTGGCATTGACTCGAGTCGTGTCGAACGAGATCACGATGTCACCGAGCGGCTTGGGTCCCGGTACGCCGAGCGGCAGCTCGCCCGCGGGAAAGCTCAGCACGTCTGTCGTCTTGTCCTTCTTGCGCCATTCGCGGTTGAGCGCGCGAATCTCCGCGTCGTCGACGACGGTGAGCGAGAGCTCCACACCCTGCAGTTTTAATTTGCGGAGAAACGCGCGGGCGGTTCTCTGCAACCAAGGCGCGTGGCGGCGTGCACTGGGGTGGCGGACTTGGAGATCCACCGCGTTGCGCTTCATCAGCTGCTGGCGCTCCGCTTGCCGTCGGGCTTCGGTCCCGGAAGAAGGATGGGCGTCTTCGGATCCGTAACCCCCGGGGTCGCCGGACGCCCGGTCATCGCTCCCGGGGGATACGCGGGCCTTGCGTGGTAGATGCCTTCCAGCGTGCGCACGAAGGAGCCAGCGATCAGGTTCAGATCCTTGAGCGTGAGATCGCACTCGTCCAGCTGGCCTTCGGAGAAGATCAAATTGATGAGCTTTTGCACGAGCGCTTGCAGCTTCACGCTCGTCGGTTCGGGCATCGCGCGCGAAGCCGCCTCCACCGCGTCCGCGATCATCACCAGCGCGGCCTCGCGGAACTGCGGCTTCGGGCCGTTGTAGCGGTAGATGCTCTCGTCGATGGGCTGAGGGTTCTCCTTCCCCTCCTGCTCCTTCATGGCCTTGTGGAAGAAGAAGCCGACCAGCCGCGTGCCGTGGTGCTGGGGAATCGCGTCCGACACGAGCTTGGGCAGCTTGTACTGCCGCGCCATCTCCATGCCTTCGGTGACGTGGCGCTTGATGATCACCGCGCTCATCGCGGGAGCGAGTGTATCGTGCCGGTTCTCACCCTTCTGGTTCTCACCGAAGTAGAGCGGGTTCCGTCCTTTTCCGATGTCGTGGTAGTACGCGCAGCTGCGCGCGAGCAGCGGGTTCGCACCAATCGCCTCCGCCGCGCCTTCGACCAAGCTGCCGATGATGATCGAGTGGTGGTACGTGCCGGGCGCCTGAACGATCAGCTCCTTGAGCGCAGGGTGGTTCAGGTTCGCCAGCTCCAGCAGCTTGATGTCTGACGCGTAACCGAAGCTCGCCTCGATGAGCGGGGTGAGCGCCATCACCATCACGGGTACCGCCAGCGCCGCGCCCAAGAACGCGAACACTCCGGTGATCACCGTGTCCGTGGAGAGCCCCTTCGCTTCCGCCAACGAGAAGATCAACACCGTGAGGATGCTCACCAGACCGGTGGTCACGCCCGCCTTGAAGATGCCGACGCGATCCTTCGCCTTGGTGATCCGGTCCGCCGCAACCAGCGAGGTGACCAGCGAGAAGATGCCGAAAGAGAGCGAATTGCCCATCAGCACGCCGGCGAGCAGCGAAACGACGATCGCGAAGAACAGGGCCAACTCTTCGGAGAGGATGAAACGAACCAGCATCGCGCCCGCGGCGACCGGGATACAGTAGTAGAGCGCTTCGGCGGGGAGCCTCTGGCTGTACTTGTCGTGGACAGCATCCGCGACAGTGACCCAGATGTTGACCAGCGCCAGGACCGCGACCAACAGGGTCCCCAGCAACAACGCGTCCTTGCGGGTGGGCCGAAAGCGCCGGAAGGCGGCTCGGTTGAACGCGTAGCAGCACGCGATCAGCAGACCGACCAGCGCGGTGCCGCCCAACTGAAGCTGGAACAGGTCCAGCTGATCCGTCTGAGCGCGCATCGCCGCGACGATCACCCGGTGCTTTTCGGTGACCAGCTCACCGTCGCCAATGACCTTCAGCCCCTTCTTGATCTGCGTGACCGCGTCCTTGACCAGCGCCGCTTGTTGGTCGCGGCGAATCTTCGTCTCCGCGGTGTTGATGGTCAGGTTCGGACGGAGCTGACGCTTCGCCAGCCGCAGCACCGCACGGCGCAAATTCGCGGGCGCATCGGGAAGCAGGTTGCCAGGGAGCGACGCGAAGCGATCCACTTCCGCCCGCGCCTCGCGCACGTCCATCACACCTGGAGACGCTACAGGCCGAAGCTCTTCACTCGTCCCTCCCAGAATGCGGACGGTGATCCCCTTCGCGCCCAGCTGGATGAGCTCGTCGCGGGTGGAGGCAGAGACGCGCGCGGGATAGGCGCGCTCGATCAACGCCGTCGTGGCCAGCTCCACCTCGTCTGAGAAGCGCGCTGCCACCAGCGCTTGAAAGTCTTCGTCCTCCAACGCGAGCAGCTTCTGTTCGAAGAGCTTTCGCTCAGCGCGGAGCCGGTTGGAGAGCGCTTCAGGGTCGCCCTCTGGATCGCCACGCTTGGGCTTGGGTGCGGGCGCAGCATCCGGATCGTCCGGGTTGGCGGCCGGCGGAGGGCGCGCGGACACCTTCTCCAACGCCAACTCCGTCCGGTAGGTGGAGACCACCTCCTGCATCGCCGCGAAGGATTCTTGAATCGCGGCGCGGACCTCGCTGGTGACCGCGGGGTTGTAGTCGAACACCGGCGCGACGTTGTTGCGGGCGTCCTGACGGAGCTCCTCGGTCTCGGTGTTGTCCACGACTTCGTAGTCACGACCGGCCTTGAAGCCAGAGGGACTGTTGCTTTGGAAAGGCTTGCCCACGTCGTCCGCGCCCAGCTGCGGCAACTGCTGTCCGTACAGGCCCGGAGAGATGACGAAGGCGGCGGCAACCGACACCAGCAGAAGGATCGTTCCGTGCGTCACCGGCCCTACCCATTCGGGCGCGAGGCGAAGGCGCGCGGCCAAGGCATCCAAAGGCGAAGGTTCAGGGAGAGGAGGTCCAGCAGGGTCAGACATTCGGGGCCGAACGGTAGGGTGCGCTTCTGACCATTACAAGGAAGCACACATAAGGTCACACGACAGGAGGGCGTACCCCTTGCGGAGCGCCCCTTTGCCTGTCCGATTTCGGTCAGTGACCCGCGGCGTCGCGCTCGTACGCGCGAATGACTTCTTGGACCAAGGGGTGCCTCACCACGTCAACGTCAGTGAAGAGCGAGAACTGAATCCCCTCCACGTCCTTGAGGATGCGCTGCGCGTGGATCAAGCCGGAGTTGCGTCCCACAGGCAGATCGATCTGCGTGACGTCTCCGGTGATCACCGATTTTGAGTTAAAGCCCAAGCGGGTGAGGAACATCTTCATCTGCTCGACCGTGGCGTTCTGCGCTTCATCCAAGATCACGAACGCATCGTTGAGCGTGCGACCGCGCATGAAGGCCAAGGGCGCGACCTCGATCGTCCCCTGCTCGATCAGCTGCGCCACGCGCTCTGAATCCATCATGTCGCCCAACGCGTCGTAGAGCGGGCGCAAATAGGGATTCACCTTCTCGGCGAGGTCTCCGGGAAGGAAGCCCAGCTTCTCCCCTGCTTCCACCGCGGGCCGAGCGAGGATGATCCGCTTCACCTTGCGCTCTTGCAGCAACGCGACGGCCATGGCCATGGCCAAGTAAGTCTTGCCCGTGCCCGCGGGCCCCACGCCGAAGACGATGTCGTGCGCGCGTATGGCGTCGACGTAGCGCTTCTGCGCAATCCCCTTGGGCGAGATCCGCCGGTTTCCGGAACGCGTCAGCACCTGACCGAGGAACGCCTCTTTCAAGGTCTCGTCTCCTCGTCCCAGGACTTTGATCGCCTGCTCCACGTCGTCGCGGTGAACGTCCCGCCCCGCGCGAAGCACCGCTTCGAGCTGCTCCACCAGCTTCACCGCGAACGCGAGCGCATCCGGCGGCCCCGAAAGATGCAGCTCCGTGCCGCGCTGGCCCACGCGCACGCCCAGACGCCGCTCGATCTGTTTGAGGTTTTCGTTCTGACCACCGCACAAGCGCAGGGCAATGTCGTTATCGCCCAGGTCAACTTTGGCCGTGGTTTGGGGAAGGAGGCTCTCGACGTTCGCAGGATTACGCATTCATCTCCGAATATGACCTAACTCTCCGCGCGGTCCGTCGCCAGGACGCAAGCAGCCTAGCGCAAGGGCGGCAGCAGGACGAACTCCCGGGGAGCCACGCGGCGGTAGTAGTACGCATCGCGCCAGGGGTAGCGCAAGTCGCCATCCGCCAGAAGTCCCGCTTCCACCAAAGCATCCAACGACTTGGGCACTTCGCCTTTTTCCAAGCGGTACACGTCGAGCGCCGCCTCGATGCGAGCCAGCTGGGCGCTGGAGATGAAGCGCTGAGTCGCGGGATCTTCGAATGACGCGCTGGGCCTGCGCGCCATGCCAAGGCCCCCCGTGTTCACGCGCAAGCCGATAAACCCAAGCAGCGCGAGAACGACGAGCACCGCGGCGATGCGACCGACGTAACCGGAGAGCCTGTCGAGTCGCAGGCCACCGCCCTGTCCGCCGCCCAGCCCTAAAACGCTGGCTTTCCCGGCGGGAACGACGGGTCGCAGGTAGTCCAGGTTCACCAAGTTGCAGAGCGACTTGCAGGTCTCGAATTCGCCCAGGCAAGAGATGTCGATCAGCTTGCGCACGTCATGCTGCGGTTTGATCAACCCGAAGACGATGCGCTCGCTGTCGCCTATCGACTTGAAGTCGCCGCCTTCGCCGCCAGACTCGGCAGACGACGGAGGGCCTAGGTCCTTGAGTTTTTCGAACTTCATCTCGTAGCTGGTGATCTTCTTTCGGATCTCCGGCCACTCATCGACCATCCGGAAGCCTTCCATCAGCACGGACTCAGCACGCAGAGGAAGCAGCCCTTCGCCGTCCACCTCAACATCCTGTTGTTGGAACTGATACGTGCCGCTCTTCCAGCTAAACAGCTTGTAGAGCGTCTCTGACGCCTGGAGCTGCATCATCTGACGAAAGCGATCCGGGGCGATGTACTTGGACGAGATGAGCAGGTCGCCCAGTCGCTGCTGCGTGCGTTTCTGCGTCTCCAGCGCGACGGTGAGTTGCTGATCCGTGATCAGCTCCG
>JBQTKE010000335.1:0-8552 GCA_052386435.1 Myxococcaceae bacterium | reverse complement strand
AAGGGCTGCGCGCCGCACGTCCCGCGGTGAGCGGTCTGCCGATCAAAGACTGGGCGCGCATGGGCGGTCCGTCTGAGTCGCGACTCGACACCAAGAGCCACGCCTGCTCGGAGTTGACCAGGTGCGTCGCGTCCAGCGTCATTCCCATGCGCGCCCAGTCTTTGATCGGCAGACCGCTCACCGCGGGACGTGCGGCGCGCAGCCCTTGCGCGTGTTCGGAGAGATCCAGCCGGTAGCGCAGCTCCGCGGGATCCATGTCGGGAATTCGCTTGAAGAACGGGGCGGATCCTTTTGGCGTCTCTCGCAGTCGCAGCGCGAGCTCTGCGTCGCCTCCACGCAGTTGGGTGAGCACGAGCTGTCGCTGCACCTCCAACATCCGCGGCTGCAGCTTCGCCAAGCGGGGCAACATCTCGCGAATCTTCTCCGGCGAGTAGCCGCTCAGCTGCGCGTCCAACAGAAACGCTTCGTGTATTACTCGGCGGCGCGACTCCCAATCCATGCAGCGCAGGTAGTCGCTGGAACCCCTTTGCAACGCGCGGCTGCACGAGGCAAAGCCTGCTTCCGGCGTGGAGAGATCCACGGGTGAAGGGGTCACCGTCTCCGCGAAGAGCTTGCGAACCTGCGCGATGGGTCGGGCCACCACCCGCGCCGTCCGCTGCGGGTGCACGCCCACCGCGACGACTTCGCCGCGCGCGTTCAGAAAGGGGCTGCCTTCCAGACCCGGCGCCGCGACGCCGAACAGCTCCACGGTGAGGTCATCACCGCGTTCGACTTGAACACTCAACGACGACCACGGCCGCTCATGGAAGTGGCCCAGCGCTGAGAGTCGCTCTCCCGCTTCAAGCTGCGCGGCGGTCGGCAACGGCACAGCCCGCGTGGGTGCGTCGAGCCGCAAGATCGCCAAGTCGGTGAACGCGTCGCCGCGGATCAACCGCGCCGGCACCAGCGACTCGCGGTTCTCGTAGACGTACTGAGCCAGATCTCTTCCCTCGAACGCGCCCTGGCGGAGGTCATAGGTCAGGGCCGCGAGGCTGAAGGACTGCGCAACCAGACGAAGGCCGGTCGCCACGTGACCTTGATCATCCAGCGCCACCGCGGAGCCGTAGACCAGCGACGCGTCCTCACGCAGGTTCAGGATGAGTACGACGGCGGCTTGAGGCGAACGGGGCTTGGGTTGCGCGGTGATCGCGGGCAGGGCCGAAGGCGTCGCCGCGCAGCCTCCCAGCAGTAGAGCTCCCAGCACCGCGCAGACTGCTTTGGACATTGCAGCGAACCCGTCGAATGCCCCCTCTCTTCGATTGTCCGGAGCGGGTCGACCAAGGTTGCTGCGCGGGGCTTTACGAACGAACGCGCGGGTTTTACGGCGAGAAGATCACTGTCAAAACTTGAGAAAGCGCGGCCGGGTGACTCTTTCGATAAGGCCGCTCTGGGCTGCGGTTCACGTCCGCAATCGCGTTGATCCGCGCGAAGTACTGGCGTCCCGCGGTCAGCGTCTTCGGAGGAATCACCGCGCGCAGCTCCCGGGTGTGCACGGTGGCGATGAATTCCGCGACGGTCTGGCCCGCGTTGTTGACCCTCAGCTCGAAGATCTCCACTCGGTACAGATTGGGACTGCCCAGCGTGGGCGCGTCCCACACGAAGGTCGGATTGAGGCTGGCATTGGTGATGGCCTGCCCCGCGACATTGTTCGCGCCGGTGACGGGAATGTTGTTGATACGCGCGTTGCGAACGGGCCCCAGCCGAGGACGCAGAGGTCCCGCGGAGAAGGCAGCGACGCCGTCATCCCCCCCCACGCTCGCGGTGTACGTCAGCGGCGTGGTAGCCCCTGCCAACGCGTAGTCATAGTTGAAGCTGGTGGCGGTATAGCCAGTGAGGTCCGTGTCGGCGAACGGGTTCGCGAAGTTGAACGTCATCACCACATCGGTGCCCAGGTTCTCCGAGTAGTACTGGGTGAGGTGCGGGCCGTAGAAATACGTGCCCAAGGTGTTGCCCTGCGGCACCGCGTAGATGTTGGTGTACGAGTAATAGGTCCCCTGCGTGGGGGTCATGCCCGCGCGTTGGGCGACAAACTCAGAGCGCTTCCAGTCGACGGTCACCGGAAGACTCGCGGGGAGATCCACCAGCGCGCCACTGATGCTCAACGCCATGCCATCGGTCATCTGCACAGACGTGGGTGAGAACGTCTTCCTCAGCGCGCTGTACGTGTAGCCGCCATCCGCGGTGTCCGCGACGAGCTGACTGATGTCGACCTTGTCTCCTGCCCCCGTGTTGATCAGCGGCCAATATTGAAAATCCGGGTTAGCGGTCACAAGAGGGCCAGATCCCACGGCCGGAAACGGCGGCAGGTAAAAATAGTCGAGGCCCGCCTTGAGAGAGACCATCTGCATCACGTCGGAGTTGGTCCACGTGGAAACGTTGGAGATGTTGATTGTGACCGGCGTGCTCAGCCTGGCGTAGCCGCGGTTTGCCGAGCCCAAGGTCCAATCGCTGAAGTCGAGCGTACGGGCGTTGGTGACGGACGTGTCACCTCCCACGCGCACGTAGTAGGTCGCGCCCGGAGGCACGTTGGGAATGTAAAAGGTCCCATCCTTCCGCCCTACCCCGGCCAGCGTGATGAAGGCTCCGCCGTCCAGGAGATACGCCTCGACACCAGAGCTGAGATCATCTGGGCTGCTGGTGGGCGCGGCCTTTGACGAGACGTAGTAGTTCAGCGACTGCCCAATGACTGCGTTGGGACCGGCGTCGAAATTGGGAGTCGAGCCATCGTTGCCCGGGATGATGAGGGTCTCTCCGGTGCCGCCGTCTTGGTCGCAGACCTCTCCGGCCGCGGGGTCACAGGCGTAGAGCCCTTGGGGATCGAATTCGAGGCAGCCGCAAAGGAGCGCAAGCGCGGCGAGTCCGGCAACGTTCGACGTCTTCACACCCACAGTCTTCCACAGCTGCCGCCGACCTGTCCTCTAGCGGCCCGAACTTCAACGCGCTGCATTGGTCGCCTTGATGGGGGTCTTGTTTACGGGGTCTTGGAGTGGCCACCCCAGGAGTCGCAGGCCTTCCGCTGAATTTACTTGTTCGCGGGCGAAGCGGGGTTTTTGGGCAAGTGTCGCAGCCCCATCCAGCCCAGGGCCGCGACATGCTTCGCCACGTACTCGGGCGAGAAGCTCTTGCCCGCGGAAGCCCACCACTGCCCCACCTGCGTGACCATCCCCACGAGCGCGTTGGCGTAGATGGGCGCCAGGCGCGAAGGGTAACCCGCGCGCTCAAACTCCGACTTGAAGACGTCGCCCACGCGCTCCGCCATGTCGTCGATCACTCGGGTGAGGCCGCGCCGCGCCACGGAAGTTGGCGAATCTCGTGTGAGCACGGCGAAACCCGCGGGTTCCTCTTTGACGTAGAGCAAGAAGGCGAGCACAGCGGACTCGAAACGCTTGCGTGGGCTGCCTTGCGCAATGCTGCCGGCGATGCGCTGAACCAGCCCGTCCATCTCGCGGTCGACGATGGCCGCGTAGACACCCTCCTTGGAGCCGAAGTGCTCATAGAGAATGGGTTTGGAGACGCCCGCGCGCTGGGCAATGTCGTCGAGCGAGGTTGTCTCGTAGCCGTGGGCAGCGAAGGCAATCCGTCCGACTTGCAGCAGTTGGGAGCGACGGTCAGCCGCGGAGAGACGTTTCTTGGTCTTCAAGTTGATCTCGTTGTTACCAGTAGGTAGGTTACCAACGGTTAACTTACTTGCCGGTAACTTCTGGCTGGCTCTGTCTTAGGACTGTCATGTACCTCGTCGCGTGCGCCCTCGTCTTCTTCGTCGCTTATCTGCTCAACGTCGTCACCATCACCGTGGGATACCACCGAGGGCTCGCCCACAAAGCGCTGGCGCTCAAACCGGCTCTGCGGCGGGCGGTCATTGTCGGCGGAAACTGGGTGACTGGTCTGGATCCCAAGGCTTGGGTGGTCATGCACCGGCTCCACCACGCGCACTCGGATACTCCGCTGGATCCGCACTCGCCGGTGAACGTGGGGATTCTCGGCATCGGCATGGAGCAACTCCGGAGTTACAAGCGCGTGCTCGTGGGGCTGTTGAAGAAGGATCCGGAGCTCACCAAGTACGCCAGCGACCTGGACTTCCCGCTCAACCCGCTCAACCGCAACAAGCTCTGGTACCTGCCCTATCTGCTCCACGCCGTGGTCGGTGTGGGCTTGGCGCTGGGTGTGGGCTACCTGATGGGCGGGGCGTATTTTCTGGGGATGATGAGCCACCCGATGCAGGGTGGGATCGTCAATTCACTCGGCCACGCGTGGGGCGGCCGGAACTTCAATACGCCGGACAACTCGCGCAACAACCACCTGGCGGCGTGGCTGATCTTCGGCGAAGGGTTTCAGAACAACCACCACCGCTTCCCTGCTTCCGCGCTCTTCGCGTACCGCAGCTCCGAAGTGGATCTGGGCTACAGCATCTGCGTCGCGCTGGAGAAGATGAACCTGCTCGAGATCGACCACGACCACTTGATTCCGCGGCCCGCGACCATCACCGCGGCGGATCTGCGCAGCGTCTAGCGCGGATCCATCGCACTCAGGCGCAGCGCACCCGTCATGGGATCCAGCTGCAGCGCGAAGGGCTTGGAGGACGGGTTGCGGATGGATTTCATCACCAGCTGAGTGACGGGCGACGGCGGAGGCAACGCGGGGTCGAGCATCACGTTGCAGTCGGTGTACGCCAGTCCGTTGGACTGAAAGCAGAGGCCGTTGAGCCTGCCCAGATCGAGCTCCTCTTTTCTCGGAGCGATGACGCGCTCACCCGTCTCTTCACACGCGCAACCCGCCCCGCACGCCGCGGTGGTCGCTCGACAGGTCGAGACAGGGCACTCAGTCCCCCAGCTGTCAGCGCAGGGCAGTCTCTCCCAGCGAATGACTTGCCGGGGAAGGCTGTCGACAACCTCGTCGACGACCCGCATTCGCACCGCCTGTCCACGAGAGCGCGCTTGCTGCCGGGCCTGACGTGTTTGCGCAAAGATGTCGCGAATCGCGGCGGACTCTTTCGCGTTCGCGCTGGTCGCGGTGAAGCCCGCCACCGACCCGCTGACCAAGATGGCGATGATCGCCACCGTGATCATCACCTCGAGCAACGTGAAGCCCTGGCGCCGGATCATCCGCGCACCCGGGCAGGTTCTTTGAGTCCGCCCACTCATAAGCTCACCCCGTTCAATGCGAGGTTTCTCGGCGAGACCCTCACGAGAATCTTCCTCCGCTTATATCCATCGCGCGGCCTTCCCTCTGCGTCGAGCAAGTACGTTCCCGTCTCGTCCTTCGCCTCAGCCTCGACGTCCTTACGAGTGGTCCGCGTCGTGATCTCCAGCTCCACCTGTCGAACGCGTCGGTACAGGGCATCTCGCGTGTTGAGCGCTGGATCGGCGGTGGCGAGATCTCCCCGCTGCGCGCTCATTCCTCCGGGAACTGGGCAGGTCGCGTCACACGAGTCAAGCGTTGGCGTGGCCTGGCCTTCGCGCGGATACCAGACGAGCGCGGCGTTGGCGTTCGCAGGATCTCCGACGCCGAAGCGCACCTTGAGTCGCTCCACTTCTCGAGTCAGCTCTTGCCACGGCAGATCTCCCGCCGGACCGTCTGGATCCATCTCCAACGTGGGTTGATTCGCATTGGCCCAGTTCACTCGGAACGACGCACCGCGTGCGGGCAACGCGAACAGTGACGAGGATCCGTTGGTGGTCACGTTCCAGAATCCGCCGGTGGCGAGGCCGCAGTCATTTCCGGAGGGGTTCGCGGGCGTCCAGTCCACCGTCTGCGCGCTCTGGTCCGTGGGGAGCGCGCTCAGGCGACGCAGGCAGGTCAGACCGCTCACCGGGTTGGTGAAGAACGTGGGCAGCGGCGATTCAGGAGAGCGGCTGAGCGCATTCGCCAACGCGTCTGGCACGGTGGGTCGCTTGCGCGTACACAGATTCGCGCCGTCGAAGACGCGGGTCGACGCGCCGCCGCTGCAGGCAACCAATTCGGTCAGCGCGCCCGCATCGCCCCAGGACAGCTCAATCGCGTCGGAGACAAACGCGTCACCCAAGTAGGGCGAGGCAGCCAAACGGAACGTCCCGCCGTAGTCCGCGTTCGAGCGAACCATAATCGGGTAACGGTAGTCGTCGATCACGCCGGCCGAGCCAAACTGGATCCGCGCCGCGCCCATCCCTGCTCCGGCGCGTTGCACGGATCCACCCAAGAGCTCCTTGAAAGCGCGCGAGGTGTCTTGCGCGGCCATCACCTGCTCTTGCAAAGAAGCCTGGCGCTGCAGCGATACGCCGAACGCCGCCGCGCCGCCAACCATCACCAGCGCCATCGTGGTGGCGATCATCAGCTCCAGCAGGTTGAAGCCACGGGCATCCGACCTTGCTCTCGATCCCGTCTGCGTCATGGCGAGATCCTCGTCTGCAGGGAGACGACGCGCAGCGGGCTGGCGGTCTTGCCGTCATCGTCCCAGCTCACGGTCACTCGGACGTTCACCACGGTGGTCTGCGTTCCGTTGATCACCCCCATTCGATCAACGGGCGGAGAGCCACGCTCGGCGCCTTCGAACGGCGGATCCACGTCGATCACCACGTGGTACGGGCGCGTGCCTTCGGTTCCACCATCCGCCTTCGCGCCTTCAACAGACCAGTGCACGTCCTTCACGCGTTCGCTCGGCGTCGCTTCCAGCGTGGCGAGGTTCGAACAGAGCGTCCCCGCACGCACACAGCCCATCTGGACGATCCGCTCCAGCTCGCGCTCGGCGATGGCGTACGCCTGCTGCTGCGCGAAGGTCTGGCGGTTGGTGTTGGTCCCCCGCAACACCACGACCGTGGTGCCGAGCAGACCGAACGACAGGACCACCAGCGTCGCCATCCCTTCGTTCAACGTCATGCCTCGGGCCTGATTCCTCATCGCGGCATCGCTCCACCCGGAGGGTTGTCCCAGATCAACACTCGCGAACCTTGCTGCCCGTTGTTCGCGGGAGGGTTGTTCCAAGTGTTCCCGCCCTTCATCGTCACCTTGCCGTCAGGGCGCAGCACGAAGAGGTGCTCGTCGTAGACAACCGGCGGCGAGATGGCGTGACCACCCAGATCCGCGGCCACCGCCAGCTGCCGTCCGTCGCTCTGCCCCAGCACGTAGAGCTTTCCATTCTCCGTCTCGGAGAGGCTGCACGCGTCCGCCGCGGTTCCCACGGCCGTCGTCACCAACACCCCGCCTTGATCCGTTCCAGTTCCCGCGCTCAAGGTCACGCCACCCCAGACGCGGTGTCCCGTTGGCAGCTTGAAGGCGCCACTGCCCCACAACACGCTCGCGCCGGTGCACGCACCCAGGGGCGTGGGATCTTCGTAGCCCACCACGAAGTAGTTCGCGGCGACGTGATACGACGGATCGTCCGGGCTGTCCGCGGTGCCTGCGTAGAAGCGCACGCGTTGCTGTGATGGCGGCCCCACGGTCGTCACCGCGAGAGACGAGTAGAGCTTCTGCTTGGTGGGCTCGCTGCCCGGGACCATCGCGAGATCCGCCTGCACGTTGGCGACGACGCACGCGGAAAGGATCCGCCCCAGCTTGTTGCCGCGCGCGGCTTTGGTGTTGATGCGCCAGATCTTCCCGCTCACCGTTGGGACGTAGACGGTGTCGTAGCGACCGTTGGAATCCGCGTCGACCAGCGTGGGCGAGCCGGCAACGCCGAACATGTCTTCCAGCGCGACGACGCCTGCGTTGGGGACGCTGGTGCCTCCGCTGTCTCTAAGCTGCAACGGAAGTCCGGTGCTCAAGTCGAGGAAGTAGACGGAGCCCGCGGAGTTGCTGTTGGTCACGTAGTCGGTGGCGATCAACGTCACCCACTTGTCGCCGTCACTCCCGCCGAGCTCCAGGCGCCCGATCGGCGCGGCGTGGCGAGAGCCCAACGTGTCGGGAAGAAGAATCGACGAGTCCGCGGCGCGAGCGGTGCCGAAGTCACCACTGACGCTGGAGAGCTTGTATTCGAACATTGGCCGCGGCCACGCGGGGCTCGAGGGATCCGTCACGTCCAGCGCGAACACCGTGTCGGAGTTGGAGCCGGTGGCGCTCACCAACACGGTCTTGGCGCCGCGCTTGGGATCCGCGCCGGGATCCACAGTCCAAGGATCCTTCCCCGGCACGTCGCCGAGATCGATGTTGGCGAACGAAGGCGAAGCATCGACGCGCGGTCCTGGGGTGAAGCCCGCGGTGGTGTAGCTCACGTAGTGGCCCAGGTAGCCGTCGAGCAGTCCCCGAGGCAGATACGCGAACCCTTCGGAGCCATTCCCATACTGACGCACAGGAATGACGGCAGGGGCGGGGCACGTGGCGGGCGTGTTGCGCTCGAAGAAGCCACGCGCTTCCTTCGAAGGGGTGCATGAATCATCGCCCAGGCGGAACCGGCCCGCGACGGAGGCTTCGAGCGCACCGCTCATCGTGCCCACGTAGGCGTAGCTGTCGCGGGCCGGTTCCGCCTGGGCGATGATTCATGCACCCCTTCGAAGGAAGCGCGTGGCTTCTTCGAGCGCAACACGCCCGCCACGTGCCCCGCC